>CAYWSY010000087.1:0-8013 GCA_964461105.1 uncultured bacterium | reverse complement strand
TCTACCTCAACAATGTGATATTGGGGCAAAAAAAAATGCAAAAGGCAATCTCCAATGGTGGAGTGGATATAAGCTACATATTACAGTGGATGATCATGGTATTCCTATAGCTGGCATCGTAAGTTCTGCCTCTCTAGCTGATAATCAAGTAGCAATCCCCCTGGCTAAGTTAACGTCCCAGCGAGTTGTAGCTCTTTATGATTTAATGGATTCTGGATACGATGCTTCCGGAATTAGAGAACATAGCAAAAATTTAGGGCGAGTGCCGATTATAGAAAAGCGAGCAGATCCAGGAAAAGCTGAGGATAAACAACAAGAGAAGTTGGCGCAGAAAACTTTGAATTGGAAGCCTTCAGATATGATAAGGTACGAAATACGAACAGTAGTAGAACGTTCATTTTCGAGATTAAAAGATGAGTTTGGGGCCAGTTTTGTTAGAGTGAAAGGCTCTGCAAAAGTATGTACGCACCTTATGTTTAGTATACTGATTCTTGCAGCAGATCAATTGCTTAAAATTGGATCATCCTAAAGTAGTATAACGTCTCAGAAAAAGAAATATTTTTAACGCAGCTAATCTTGTTCTGCTCAGAGATAATCTAATTTTACTTATTTTTCGCTAATTACAGTATACATCATGCATTTTCAGCGAGCTTTCGATAATCTATTGAAAAAATTGCGAAAATTATCAGTTTGACACTTTATTTTTGCAAGTCCCTCTAAAGGACCGAGTTTTCTCGCGTCCGCTGATAAACCATATTTAGCAATACTTTTAGCAGGCTGTTCCTTTACTTCAGATGTACACCTTTGACTCATATCGCTCTTAATCATTTACGCCCAGTACTTCGGGAACGTCAACATCCCCTGTGAACTTGCAGCATCCAATGCCCTAATCTCTTTAATATGCAAAGCCTTCATAAACCCTAAGACGAGAATCGCATTTGAGAGGTTAGCTTCAGAATAGGGATCATTCATCTCCTCTTTTGTCTTCCCATAGTTGCTCTCAATAAATTTACGCAAATCAGCTCTTGTGATTTTCTGATCATCTTCAGCAAACGGAAGAAGGCTATTGGTAAATAACCGCCCTATTCCACTCACCTTTCGATCTACACTGGTAATTTTTTCCTTAATATTGGGGTATGCCTTACGTGCTAGTGCTCTTGCATAACGATCTGCTGCCAGGTGCTCTTCTCTTGTCAACGGGTGCAGCGTCGTCCCTTGAGAAGAATCTCCCGCCTGCACAACATCGACAATGTAATTTTTAAACGGAACCGAACCGACACTTCCCATGAACACGGTCAGGTCTTGATCTTTTTCCCCAATGGACATCTGATAACTTCCCGTTCCAATATCCCAAACAACAAGTTCTTCTTTAGGGATATCACTAACAAGCGAAGCTGCACTATAAAAGGCAATCTCCCCCTCTTCTTTTTGGGTGATAATGCGCAAAGGAATCTGTGTCTTCTCATTGACTTCAGCCGCGAATTTCTCTCCATTCATTGATTGACGAAAAGCTTCTGTTGCAACCGCGGTCACCTTCTGCACTCCATGCTCCTTACAAAGAGCATCAATTGTCCGAAAGGTCTCAAGCCCCCTTTCCTTAACCTCTACAGAGAATGTATGATCATAAGATGCTTCCATCGCAGCTTGGTAAGGAACCGCATAAGACTCTCTTAAGACAACATTTACCACCTGCTGTGTTCTAGTATCGACATCTGCGATACAAAATTTAGTCGATCCCGACCCGACATCTACAACCGCTCGCCTCTCGATGTACGCACTAGAGTCCACAGCCTGCGGAGTGGGCACGAGCGTGCGCTGCGTGATGTTTCTGCCTTTGAGACTCGGCCTCCTGGCAGCAAGTTTAAGTTTTGCGCTATTAAGAAGCTGCGAACCTGGAACTTTCTGTAACACAGAAACGCGTTGTTTAAGCCCAGTTTGAACGCTCTTTCTATGCTCGATTCGTTTGACCTGAATTGCTGCTCGTTCTCTAAGAGTGTCTTGATAAAGAGAATGCGCTTGAGATCCCATTTGCCCTCCGCGAATGACCGCCATGAGTAGGTGGCCGACTCCTTCCAGGTAGTTTCCATTCTGGAATTCCCCTTTAGAATGGTAGAGACCTAATAGAATCTGGAGTGCCAAAGATGCGATCGAAAGCTTAATTCCGCCGCCGCAAATCAAGGCTAAGTAAAGAGCGTTATTGAGGATATTCGCACACGAAACCAGGGCCTTTTCATAGTCTCCTGCTTGTAAGTGCTGCGCTAGTGAGATCAATTCAATAATCAAGTCATGCCCTGTCGTAATGAGCATTCCCAATGGGTGAAGAAAAAGAGTTCCAGCTAATGAGATCACTGCAATGGTCGTCTGGAGTAAATGCTGGGGAATTTCTTTCGTATTGCCTTTAGATAGATCTGAGATGATATCGCTTACAGAAGTGATTACACGAAATGAACCTGTGACAAGCGAAAGCGGACGACTAAGCGGTTTGTACAGGCTAATAAATGGGAGGGCGACCTTAGAGATGCGTTTGGATTGTTGAATCCATGAAGGCTCTTCTTCAGAAGTCTTCTTAATATCGTTTTTATATTCTCGATGGCAATAATTAGGTTCAATAATTTTCAAAACAGACATTACAACCTCCAAATTTTGCAATTTTTGAAGATAATAAAGACAGCTAAACTAAAATAAAACAAAAAAAATCACGAAGTAACTGCGAATTACACAAAAAAACTTAATTACAAAAACCAGGCAGCAAAAAACTCAAATAAAACAAGTAATAAAATCTACAAAAAGCACATAGATTAATTAAATTGACATAAATCCATAATGAAGATCAAACTACGTCACATCAAACAAACGGAGGGAATAATGCCGATTGATTTAAACAGACTTAGCACTGCTATTTTCGTAACAAAATTGATTAAGCTCCCAGAAATCACTCAAACTGATCTTTCAATTTATCAGAAGTACACATCCACCTTAGATGATCTCACTGAAAAAAAATTTCACTTTAAAAAACGTGAAATTGCCAACATTACAAGCAATCTAGAATTCAAAAAAAACATTCGCTTCCATAAAATTTTCAGTGTCGTTCTTTTGACGACATCTGCTGCCATGGTCGCAACAGCTGCCGTGTTAGCAACCGTAGTCAATCCACTATTCGGACTCCTTGCATTTGGAACCCTAATCCCTTCATTTATCTCAGTTGCGAACTTTACAAGAGACATACGCAATTCCTACAACGATGCTTTTGCGTATATGAGCTTCATCCCTTTGCTTATCCCAAGCCTATATGTATATGAGGCATTTACGCATGAGTTAAAAACTGAAGAAAATCTTACAAAAAAGTTAAATGAAAACATTAGCAGGTACAAACGAATCGAAAAAAAAGAGATCGCTCTTAATTGGAAAATTTCCAAAAAAATAAGAACACTAAGCCGCAGAATTACTGATGTCGATTGTCGCGTCAATTTTGACCGCTTAAAAAATCTCCGTCATGCTCTTGAGCAACTTGACGCCAACAAAAGCTTTCTTGCGGATTATAAGGGATATTGCAAATAAATTAGTTTAATGCTAATAAGCAAATCATCGGACTGATCTCTGATCCCCTATTGCGTTAGAGGAGATCAGTCTCTTCCTAACCATTAAGGAGCCTAATGAGCAAAATTAAACGCCCAATGAACAATCGCCTCGCGAAAAAAGTTAAAAAAGAAGTCCACATTGCACAAGGCAGATATACGGGAACGATGACCTCCGATGAACTCACCGAAAAAGAACTAAAAAAGCGCTTCCCAAACCGCAAAGCTCCAAGCGTAAAAAAAGCAGTGAAACGTCCTGTTGCCCCCAAGAAAAAAGTGGGCTCGAAGCTCTCCAAACGAACCACATCTCGAACAGTCCCTTCAACATCCTCTCCCGCCAGCATTCATAAAGAAGGTGCCGTTTGGGGGAAAACTCTTGTTAAACAAAGCTTAAACAAAAGAAAAACTTTAACAAAAAAGCTCTCCAAGAAAAAATAGGTTTTAGGTGTGAGATAATTCTCAAAGGGAGTACTCTATTTCTACCTTGACCAAAAAATAGTTTAGAAAAATGCCTTCACCTTTGCGCTGTGCGCACATCTCAGATCTGCATTTTGCCAAGCCGACGTGGAACCTCTCCCAATTCTTCTCCAAGCGTTGGCTTGGCAATATGAACCTCCTCTTTTCAAGAAAAAAAGTTTACACTTCTGAATACCTCCCCTCTCTCATTGACATCTTTAAAGAGCAACATATTAAGCAGATCTTCATCACAGGAGATGTCACAACGACATCAGCAAAGGAAGAATTCCTACTTGCACAACACTATGTTTCCTCTCTTAAACAAGCGGGCTTTAATGTCTTTGTTATCCCAGGCAACCACGACCATTACACCTCGCATGCTTACAACAACCGCCTATTTTACCAATTTTTCAATTCGAGCTATGCCCCAGCAAGTACCTTTAACTTAAAAGAGCATGGCTTAACAGCAGCTCAACTCGATTCTGAATGGTGCTTAATTTTACTCGATACTGCGCTAGCAACATCCCTCATTTCCTCTTGCGGATTCTTTAGCGAGAAGATCGAAAACAATCTCGAACACGCTCTAAAAGCCCTCCCTCCAAACCAAAAAGTCATCCTTGCAAATCACTTCCCATTTTTCTGCAACGACTCCCCGCGTAAAAAACTGATCCGAGGACCTCACTTAAGAGCACTCATTGAACGCTTCCCTCAGATTCGATGTTATATCCATGGGCATACCCACCGCCATTGCATCGCCGATTTAAGGGAGTCTGGATTGCCCATTGTGCTCGATAGCGGCAGCACCTCCCATCAAAAAAAAGGCTCCTGGAATTTAATTGAACTCTCAGAAACAGGGTGCACCGTTCAGCCTTATTATTTAGAAAAGCAATGGGTTCCCAAAGAACCTCAAACGTTTACATGGTCGTAACACATGTCAGAACCTTGGTACAAAAACGGACTGCGATTTAAATGCACAGGCTGCGGCGAGTGCTGTACAGGAGCCCCCGGCTTTGTCTGGATCAGCGATGAGGAAATCAAAGCGATTGCCAAGCGGCTTGAAATCACAGAGGAAGCATTCATCAAAAAATACACGCATGTGCTCGGGGGAAGACGCTCTTTGATTGAAGATCCCCGCACCTATGATTGTGTCTTTTTAAAAGAGAAGCGCTGTGAAATCTATCACGATAGACCCAAACAATGCAGAACCTTTCCTTGGTGGCCTGAAAATCTTAAAAGCAAAAGAACTTGGGAAGAAACAGGCGAGCGCTGTGAGGGGGTCAATCATCCAGAAGCTCCCCTAATCTCTCTTGAAGAGATCAATAAGGGGCTCGACTAAAAGTTGCAGATTGAGTATACCCAGTGGGCTTGTAACATGAGGTATTCCATGCCTGCACTTCCCTCAATCGACCCCGCAATTATGGGGCGCGTTAATATCTGGCTCAATGGCCCCTACGATGATGCTTCTAAAGCGGAAATTCGCACTCTATTATCCACAAATCCTGAAGCTCTTATTGATGCATTCTATACTGACCTGACATTTGGAACGGGCGGATTGCGCGCATTAATGGGTATCGGAACGAATCGGTTAAATGCTTATACGATTCAAATGGCCACACAAGGCCTTGCCAATTACCTCCTCTCTCAAAAAAAATGCCCTCTTTCAGTTGTAATCGGTTTCGATTCCCGCCACCATTCCAAGGAATTTGCCGAAGAGACTGCGCGCGTTCTTGCTGGCAATGGAATTCATGTCTATCTCTTAAGTGAACTAAGACCCACGCCATATATTTCCTTTGCTTGCCGCTATAAAAAATGTGATGCCGCTGTCATGATCACAGCTTCCCATAATCCAAAAGAATATAACGGATATAAAGTCTATTGGAGCGACGGCGCGCAAATCGTCCCTCCACATGATACGGGAATCATTGAAGAAGTGGAAAAAATTGCATCCATTGCTCAGGTCAAACGTGCGGAAGAAACCCATCCTCTTATCGAACATGTGGATTCAAGTTTAGATGATGCTTACATCAAGGCAATTGAGTCATTACAACACTTCCCCCATGAAAACCAAACACAAGGCAGCACCCTTAAAATTGCCTATACCAGCTTTCATGGAACAGGCATTACCATGGTTCCCAAAGCGTTAAAAAGTTGGGGCTTTTCCTCAATTCATTACGTTGATGATCAAATCATTCCTAACGGGGACTTCCCCACACTTACCTTTCCAAATCCTGAGTACAAGGAAGCGCTGAAATTGGGAATCGAGACGCTGATTTCTACAAAGTCCGACATCTTGTTTGCAACCGACCCCGATGCAGACCGCATGGGAGTTGTTGTGATGCACAACGGATCCCCTGTTATTTTAACTGGGAATGAAGTCGCAGCTATTTGTGTTGACTACTTATGTACTGTAATGAAAGAGCAAGGCACCCTTCCTTCAAATGGAGCGTTTGTGACAACCATTGTTACAACCGAGCTACTTAAAGCCATTTGCACTCACTTTAACCTGAAAATTTTCGAAGTACTCACGGGCTTCAAATACATCGGAGAGTTGATCCATCTCTGGGAAACCACACCAAACAGCCCACAATTCATTTATGGTGCAGAGGAATCATATGGAGGCCTCTTTGGTACTCATGCGCGCGATAAAGATGCTATCGTCGCATCCTGCTTGCTTGCAGAGATCTCTTTGCATGCCAAAATGAAGGGGAAAACCCTCGTCGATTGCCTTCATCACATCTACGCTATGTATGGCATTTTTCGCGAAGCTCAAATATCGATCCCCTTTCAACCTGGCAAAGCAGGGATGGACGCCATGAAAGCGCTCATGGCCCGCCTCCGCACTCAGCTCCCCAAGGAGATTGCCGGACAAGAAGTTGTCTATGTTGAAGATTACCTCTCGCACATACGCACCTATCTCGGGGAAAAAACCTCGGAAAAACTTTCATTACCCTCATCTGATGTGCTTTTGTTTCGTCTGAAAGATGACAGCAAAGTGATTATCCGCCCGTCAGGAACAGAGCCAAAAGTAAAAATCTATCTTTCGACTGCGCTCAAAGGAGCTCCTTCCATCCAAGAAGGGCTCAAAAGCTGCGATCAAAAGATTGAAACGCTTACCCAAGCGCTTAAACATGAAATTAAATAGGTGGCCTTATCAACTTGCGCTGGTAACAGGAGCCAGCTCCGGCTTAGGGCGAGCGCTTGCCGTTGAAATTGCTGCAAAAGGCACATCTTTACTATTGACGGGTAGAAATACTGCAGAACTTCAACAGACAGCGGCCCTTCTTTCTGTGCCTACAGAGCTTGTCTCGATTGATTTATCGATTCCCTCAGAGCGAAAAGAACTCATCGAACTGATCCGTGACAAGGCGCCTGATCTGATCATTAACAACGCAGGCTTTGGGATTTACGGCGATGCGGCTGAAACCTCTATTTCAGAGCAGCTCAAATTGATCGAGGTCAACATCACAGCGCTTGTGGACATTGCCTTAGAATCGACACAGACACTTCTTAAGCTTGGTAAAACAGGTACACTCTTAAACGTCTCCTCTGCCGCAGCCTTTTTCCCATTTCCTTCATTTGCAACGTATGCAGCATCTAAAGCTTTTGTCTTGAGATTTTCAGAAGCGCTCGATCAAGAGTTAAGACCGCATGGTATCAGGTCATTGACCACATGCCCCGGGCAAATAGAGACCCATTTTCGCTCGAGGGCTTCGGGTGATTTTCCTCAAAAAAATGAAATGTGGACAATGAAAACACAGCGTGCAGCTGAACTGATCATTGATCAAATTGAGCACTTAGACCCAAAAAGGATTATCGACTGGAAATATCGCTTTGCCCGAATACTCATCCGTTTGATTCCTCAACCTGTTTTAATGAAGGTTTTAAGAAAATCAATCCAAAAACGATACTCTTTGAGATCTTAGTAGTCTAGTAGTCTGTATAAAAAGTTCTTGGTGCTAGTTTTCGCGTGAAAGCGCCCGCG
>CAYWSY010000086.1:0-8018 GCA_964461105.1 uncultured bacterium | reverse complement strand
AAATGGAAGCGCTGAGTTTGAAATTTGTCTAACTTTCAAGTGGACCCAGTATATACCCAACCAACTTTTGAAATTATCTGGATTTCTTTTTGCAGCAGAAAAGGAAACCAGCTCCAATGACAAGGAAGATAATCCCCCCAATTTGGCAGAATTGGGCGATCCCTTCATAATGGGCAATTTGTTGTTTGCCTGCGTCAATTTTTTTCTGAGCGCCTCCGGCAAGTTCTTCACCGATCCCTTTTGTTGCGGGAGTTAAAGAAAATAGAGAGCTCCCTTGGTCGACTTGATGCTGAGCGCGAGAAACTTTGCCTTTTCCTTTTTCAACTTCAGAATTAATGTACATGGACATGCCAATGAGTCCAAGCCCAAGGATGATCAAGATAAGACTGATGAGTTTTTTGTTTTTCATGTGACCTCGTTTGATTGTTCATATACCCCTTCCGGTTCAAAGGCACCCTAAATTAGAATCAAAAAAAATAACAGGATAATAGGATGGTAGGATAGAAAAAGCATGGGTAATTTTCCTTATCCTGCCATCCTATTATCCTGTTATTTTTTCTTTTTTGCAGGTATTCTGGATGCCTTTGAACCAGAAGTACTAGATATACCTCTTTTTAATTTTCTGTCAAAGTCACTCGCAAGATATTTTTTTTGCGCGCATTTAAAAAATATCTTGCATGAATTCGAGAAAGCTCTTACATCTACTTAATAGATGTCATAGAAAATGCATGGTTGCGATTTTCTTGAAGACTTGACAAAAGAACAGGGAAAGTAGTTATGGCAAAGAAGAAAACAGCAAAGAAGAAAGTAGTGAAAAAAGCAGCGGCAAAAAGAAAGCCAGCTGCTAAGAAGAGACCTGCAGCTAAAAAGAAGAAGACAGGTGCAAAAAGAAAGTCTGGCTTAACATCGCTGACATATAATCTCTCTCCTGAGTTACAAGCGATTGTAGGATCAGGCAAAATGACCCGTCCTGAAGTTGTGAAAAAATTGTGGGCTTACATTAAATCCAAAAAATGCCAAGACGTAAAAAACAGGAGAATGATCGTTCCTGATAGCAAATTGGCTCAAGTGATTGGAAATAGACCCGTTGACATGCTTAAACTCGCTGGTTGCTTAAGCAAACACATCAAATAGTTTGAGTGTGAATCATTGTGATAGATACTGCGTCCAGTTCCCATCTATGCGTCATTGCAGGGATGGGACTTTTTTTTTGAGGTTGAAATGGTTTGGAAATATCTATGTGCAATCATTTTAGGGTCCGCTCAGATAAGTGATGCTGTTGAAGTGCAAGGGCATCGGGGATCAAGGTCAGTGTTTCCAGAGAATTCCCTTGCCTCTTTTGCAGCTGCTGTGGAATCAAACATCGATGTCCTTGAATTAGATTTGCAGATGACGCGCGATGGAGTGGTGATCATTTACCACGATTACTTTTTAAACACTGAACTTTGTGCTGATCTTAGCGGGAAGCTTCTCGAATCGGACCTATTAGTGCGTCATTTGAATCTTTCCCAAATTAAGCAGGTGGATTGTGGATGTCGAGGGAATCGTGCGTTTCCCGAACAGAAAAAAATCATTGGGACACAGATTCCAACTTTAGAAGAGTTATTTCAGATGATTGAGAAGTCGGCATACCCACATGCCAAGGTTGTCCGTTTAAATTTGGAGCTAAAACGAGATCCTAGGCACTCAGAATGGAGTGCTCCTCCTGATGTATTGGCAACAGCAGTTGTGAAATTGGTAGAACGGTACGGATTTTCATCGCGTGTTTACTATTCCTCTTTTGATCCTGAGTCGTTAGGGGCAATTCGCAACGTAGCACCAAAGGCAACTCTTGGACTGATCTTTAATGAAGAGAGTTTGAAGGAAGCTGCTAAACAACATTCAGCAGGGGGGATGCAATTCTTGCTCAAGATTGCATCAACACTTGGAGTGGATGTGCTTTCTCCTGAGCATGTCCTTCTAAAAACCGCTGAAGATGTCAAACGCTATCAACATGCGGGGGTCCGTGTCGTTACGTGGACAGTGAATGATCAAAGGCGATGGAAGGAGCTTCTTGAGATGGGTGTCGATGGGATCATTACCGATCACCCAGCTCAACTTAAGGAGTATCTAAAGACGACGCCTTGAGAAGGGTCACCTTTTTCTCATACAAGAATAACGTAGGGACAATGATGATAACGCTTCCAAAAATGACAGCTGCAAGAGGATATATCGTTGCATTATAAAGAGATCCTGTAAGTCCAACGATGAGAGCCCCAAGACCTAGTCGCGCACTTGTTAGTAAGCTTGCTGCAACGCCTTTAAGAGAGGGAAAGAGCTCCATTCCTTCCGGAAAGTATAGCCCAATAATCCAATTAGCTCCATAAGCATACAAGACGATGCCGAGAGTATGAAGATAGGGGTCCCGTGGGGCAATCCAAGCAGAAAGGCACAATTCAAGTGCTCCAATGATGCACAGAGCAGTTCCTATCCGTTTAACTTTTTCAGTGCCCCATTGAGCAAGGCCTTTTTTAAGAAGGAGGCTGCCTGCAACCCAACCACCTAAAACAGCTGCTTGGATGAAGGGGTAAATTGTTTTGCTCATTCCAAATTCGACAACAAAAAGAAGTGAGGAATTAGAGAGAAAGGCGATATATCCGCCAAAGAGAACGCTGTTTACGAGAGTCAGCTGCCAAAAGGGGATGCTTGCTAACACTTTTACAAAATCAGCGACGAGAGATTTTGTGCGCAGTGGATTTCTTTTTTCCTTGGGAAGGGATTCTTGAAATAAGAACATGCAGATCGTTAAGCTCAATAAAACAAAAAGGGCAATGGTAAGGAAATTAGAGCGGAATCCAAATGTTTGATTTAAAAAGCCGCCGAGCATGGGAGCACCAGCCATGATCAATGGCACGAACGTATTAAGGCTTGTCGTTGCAGCAATGGCTCGGTCTTTTTGAAAGGTATCAAAAATAATCGTAGTGCCTAAAGTAAAGCATCCGCCGCTTCCGATTCCTTGCAAGATCCTTCCAAGGAGCATGTGATCCAAGGTTTGTGCAAAGACGGTTATAAGACTTCCCAGTAAAAACATGCTAAGGGCAATGAGCAGAGGCTTTTTTCGTCCAAAGGCATCGGAAAGAGGACCATATAAAGGGCCCGATACGCAAATCCCAATAAAGTTCCATGTGAGAAGGTTTTGAATGGCGCCCTCTGTTGCACCAAACCAGGTCATCATATCGGGGAATGCGGGCAGGTAGATGTCTGTTTCAATGCAGGCTGCAATAAAAATCACGATGATCAGCAAAAGATATTTGAATTCAGTCTTGGTATACATGTTAGATATTATGCGCGTTTAAAAAGAATTAAACAAGAGCTACTGAGAAATCTGTTTCCAATAGGGCTGCAGTTCTTCAGATAGGTAGGGGGAGACTCGTTTCATTTTCAATTTTCTTTTAGGGTATTCTGTATCGGTAAAGGCAAAGGTTCCTTGTTTAGTGTAGGGGATATTTTCAGCGACTCGAATTGAGCCATAGCCATGTTTGATAATCGTATGGAGTTCATTGAGATGTTCTGGAGTGATGACTGTTTGCCAGGCATGTTTACTTTCTAGCTCATCAACAAGTTTCATATCTGTTTCAATAACTAAAACGGGCTGAGGGATAGGACCTGTAGCTAAAGGGGTTGGTGGAAGAATATAGAGCCATTTATCAGGAACTGTGAAGTGTTTAAGTTTTTTTTTATTAATCACCTCACGAATGATTTTGGCTCCGATGCATCGTTTTGCAAGCCATACGCAATTGGGTATTCCCTCTTTGGTGCGTGTCTCAGAGTCAAGATAGAGTTTTAAGACGTATCCAGGGAGCTCTTGATGTCTAGCTACGATGACAAAGCTGCCCGGCATTGAAGCGATGATCGAAAACCCAGCATTCTTTAAGGCTTCTTCATTGTGGGTGACACGTGAACGGGTAAACAATCTGTCAAGTTGGGTTTTTAAAGGGTGGTCAAGAGGGAGGAGATGCTCGACCATGAGTGAGCGTTGCTGGTTCGTGAGATATGGGTTATTTTGAAAATTAGGGTAAGTTGTGTAAATGGAGTAACAATCAAGAAAAGTGCGTAAAGGCTTAACAATCAGAAGGGAGCAGCAAACAAGAGAAATCGCAAAAAACAAAAATTTCTTTTTCTGCATTAAGAGGGGAGGTTAAATGATCTTAAAAACAACTCGACCTCTCAATGCGAACAATGGAAAGTCGAGTTATATTTTTTTAAACAACTTCTACATCGACGGCTTCAGGACCTTTGCGTCCTTGTTGCTCGACGTATGAAACTTTTTGCCCTTCAGCTAAAGAGCGGACATCACCATTGACGTTGTTTGCGTGCACAAAAAGATCTTTGCCACCTGCATCAGGAGCGATGAATCCGAATCCTTTTTGAAAGTTAAAAAATTTAATGGTTCCAGTAGCTTTTGACACCTTGATATCTCCGTTGATTTGGTTTCCTTCATGTGGATTTTACACGGGAAGGTTGTTTTTTTTAACTCTTTTTTTCATGAACTTGAGTTTTGTTGATCGATACACGATCCACATTAAGGTATCCTTGAGGAGTAACGCTAAACCCTTGGACATGGGGTTGGACAAGCAGAGCATAATTCCAGTGAAAAACAGGAGCAAAAGGCATATCTTCCATCATGATCTGTTCGGCTTGTTCAAGTAAAATGGAATGCTCTTCGTATGAGGAAGAGGTGGCCGCCTGGTTCATCAGGTCAATAAACGTGCCATTTTCCCACCTGCCGTAATTGCGAGGATTTGTTGGATGTTTAAAACGATCAAGGAGTTCAATTGGGTCATAATACATGGAAAGAAAGACAAAATATCCCATGGAAAAATGTTCGTTTCTCCCTCTTTCGTGAAGTGTTTTGTATTCGAGACCTTCCAGCTCAACATCGACTCCCAAGACTTCCATCCATTGCTGTTGCATAGCTTGGGGCAAGGTGGGGCACGCGTGGTCATGGGTCCAATAACAGAAAGAGACTTTGTCTTTTAACGCATCTGCAGTAATCCCAAGTTCATTAAGGCCTTGTTGAAAATAGGTGCGTGCAAGCTCTGCATTTCCATCTTCAAAATAAGCATTGTGCTTTCCTTGTCTAATGACAGGAGGAATGAGTCCATAGGCAGGTTTTTCTTCGAGTTGAGTGACATTATCAATGAGAAGTTGTCGATTGATTGCATATGAAAAGGCTTTGCGCATGTTGGTGTTATAGAATGGAAATTGTTTTGTATTGAACATGCAGACCATTGTCCCTGGAGACTCGAATACTTTTAATTGTTTATTTTCGATGAGTCTAGGGTAAGAATCGATTGGTAAAGGAGAGATCGGAAGGCCGATGATATCTAATTTGCCAGATTCAAACATGTGTAGGGTCGCAGGTTCATTATTGATCATGCTGACGTGGATGCTATCGAGATTGACTTGATCTGCTAAACGGTATTTATGATTTTTTTCAAAAATAAGTAGGTTGTGGTGTTTCCATTTTGTTAACTTAAATGGACCATTGGATGTGAAGTGTTGATTTGCATTGACATGCCAGTTTGCAGATTGCTTTTCCTGTGATTGGTTGATGGGGAATAGGGAGCTGCTTGCAGTAATGTAGATGAAATGAGGAGTGGGTTGTCCCAATTCTATTTGTAATGTCTTTGCGTCTTTTGCTTTGATGCCTACTTGTTCTAGGGGAAGTTCCCCTTTTTTTGCAGCTTCTGCATTGCGAATATTGTAGAGCAAATGGGAATCAAGCGCAGGGAATAGGGGATCTAAGATGTTTTTCCAAGTTTTCTCAAAATCAAACGCAGTCACAGGAGTCCCATCAGACCAAAATGTGTTGCCTAGATGGAATGTGTAGGTTTTACCATCTTCCGAGATTTCGTATGAACGCGCTTGGGCGCACGCTAACTTTCCATCAGGTTCAATGCGCATCAACCCTTCGAAAAGCATGGCTTGAAGATGAGATGGGCCCGTCATATTTCGTCCTCGACGAGGGTCTAGAGATGTTGGTTCTTCTTTAATGTTAAGACGCAAACATCGTGTTTTTGTTTGTTGTTCACTTGATGTACATGCAGAAATAACCATAAAAACTCCTAAAACTCCAGCTGCTAATGTTTTTCTCATAAAACTGATTCCAATAAACTGTGTTGGAGTAAAGGATCGCTTATTTTTACAATATTTTGCTACTGAATAATCATCATGCGATCAAAATAAAGAAAGCCTAGTGGGGATACAGAGAAGCCGTGTACATGAGGCTGAACGAGAAGAGCGTAGTTCCAGTGAAACACAGGAGCAAAGGGCATTTCTTGCATTAAGAGCGCATCGGCACGGTTTAGAAGTGTGAGATGCTCTTCTTGCGTACGGGCCTCTGCAGTTAAGTCTAAGAGTTCGATAAAGGTCGGATGCTCCCATCTGGGGTAGTTGCGTGGGTTATGACTATATTTAAATCGATCTAAGATTTCAATTGGGTCATTATACATAGAAATGGGGACAAAATAGCCCATTGAAAAGTTTCCATTTTTTGCTTTTTCATGGAGAGTTTTAAAATCAAGAGCTTCTAATTCGACTGACACTCCAAGTTCTTTTTCCCACTGATCGCGAAGAAATTGAGGAAGCTGGGGGCAGCAGTGGTCATGCTTCCAGAAAGAGAAAGTTAGTTTTCCACGCAAATCCTGCAAGGATACTCCAAGCTCGCTAAGTCCTCTTTGAAAGCAGAGTTGGGCATTTTTAATGTCGTAATCTCGAAAATGTTCCTGTTTATTGTTTGTTTTAAATTGAGGAGGAATCATGCCTAAGGCGGGCTTTTCTTTTGTAAGTGTAATTGCGTTAACAATATGTTGCCGATTGATTGCATATGAAAAGGCTTTGCGGATGTTTACATTTTGAAAGGGGAATTGAGAGGTGTTAAACATACAAGCCATTGTGCCCGGTGTCGGGATGACGTGGAGTAAATTGCGTTTAAGCATCTCACGATATAAATCATGGGGCAGGTGAGATAATGGAAGGCCGACAATATCGAAAAACCCCGATGCATGCATATGAAGACGGGCAATGCCACTGGTGATCATTTGAATCAAAATGGAATCGAGCTTGATCTGGTCGGCTAATCGATAATAGGAATTTTTAACGAGGAGCATTTCATGGTGGTGTTTCCATGAGGTAAGAACGAATGGGCCATTACAGATAAATTGGGGGGAGGCTTCTAAGTACCAGTCGGGAGAGATTTGGTCTTGAGTGTGATTAATGGGAAACAAAATGCTTGATGCCGCGATATGCAAAAAATAGGGGGTAGGGCGTTCGAGTTCAACGATCAGTGTTTTGTGATCAGGGGCTTTGATTCCGATGTCATCGGAAGAAGCTGTTCCCATTTTGGCGGCTTTTGCATGTTTAATACAAAATAGGGCGTGTGTATCAGGAGAGGGGAATGAAGGATCTAAATGAGTCTTCCACGTTTTTTCAAAATCATAAGCAGTCACAGGAGTTCCATTTGACCAAAAAGTTTCTTTCAAATGAAAGGTGTATGTTTTGAGATCAGCAGATTGTGTATAGCATTCAGCCTGAGCGCAGGTTAAGGATCCATCGGGCTCAAGGCGCATAAGCCCTTCGAAAAGCATCGCTTGAACTTGCGAGTCGGATGACATGTTTCTTCCTCTGCGAGGATCAAGGCAAGAAGGATCTTCTTTGAAATTAATTCGAAGTGTTTGCCCGGTTTTCTTAAGCTTGCGCGTCTTGATAGATAAGGCCACTTAATGCTCTCAAGGGGTTTATACTGTATCCGGTTCAAAGACCTTCAACAGGATTAGTAGTCTGTAAATAAAGCTCCTGCGGTTAACCTCGGGGCTTTGAACCGGAAGGGGTATATTTGTAGTTGGGCTTTATAAGGATCTTGAAGAATTAATGCCAGTACAATCATGGAGGAGCAATACCGAAATAATCCAAAGAATCGACCTATACTGCGTCCACTTGAAAGTTAGACAAATTTCAAACTCAGCGCTTCCATTTTT
>CAYWSY010000085.1:0-8117 GCA_964461105.1 uncultured bacterium | reverse complement strand
CCAGACGGAGTATCGCGATTTTAAGCATTTTGCGCTTCGATTGATAAAAGACGGGGCGTGTACCAATATGTGGGAGCCTAGAGTTCCTCTTAGTGAGCGCGAGGTAGAGGAGATGCGAGATTATCTTAGAAACGCAAAAGAATTTAGGGACATACAAAAAGCATTGTTTGCTTCTAATCTGCCATCGAAGAAAGAAGAGATTCCCCGGCCTGCTTTAACTACTTCGGCAGAGGCGCTGAATCGAGGATTTAGAGATGGGAAACTAACAAAATCAGATTTTATTAAACGGGCTTTTGGAGGTAGTAGTGGTGGTAGTGCTGAAGAAGACGTCAAGAAAATCATGGGTAATTACGGCCTTGTCAGACAAATTGTAGCGCACTGTCACCATGGGGGATACAGAGGAACTGGCTGGGTTGCCTCAGCTTTGGAGAGAGCAGAGAAAACGGTTACTGCTTTTGCTAACTCGACTGAGATTGTCACAATTGAAGAGATTCAAGATCTTGCTAATGCCTTTGCGTGCGCAAGAGTTTTTATCGATCACTTCGCTGGATACGCCAAAATGAGGGAGGGCGAGAGCAACGAATGGAAGGCCGCGGCCTCTGCTCGTGGTGTTAGAGTAAGTGGTCCGCAGTTAATCCATGTCAGCTGCTTTAAAGAGGCCGCCGTGTATTTTCCTGACGACTTAGAATATGCTAAAAGTGTTCAAGATGTATTGGCTGATAAAGATGGTTGCAGAACAAAAGAAGCTGCTAAATTTGAGGCTGCTAAAATTGGGGGGTATCTACAGTATGATTCCTCATCTAACGAGTATATGACTGTGGCTCAGGCTTGGGAGACATTTATAGAACCGGTCCTTCGTAGTTTAAATAATCGAGTTACTCGAATCGGTGAGTCTTATGGTTTTGAGAAAGGATGGCAAGACGCGTTGCGTGATTCTCCAGCAATGAAACAGAAAACTGCGGCGATGGGTGCTTAATAAAATCCGTTTTTTGGTTTGAATTTGGGTTGCGCGAAAGATCCTGTGGCTGGATCCCCTTAAAAGCTGTTGTTTCGATGGATACAGCTTAAAGTTTAAGATTGTCCAACCGCAGGTCTTATAAAGAGTCCAAATTCAAATTTCTAAGTTATTTTGGTGTGGATTTTTTGTTGATTAATATTTTATTAAATTTGGAGCTTATATGGCAGCCTTGGTTAGTGTAGATCAATTTAGACAAAATTTAAGGCTTTCATTTAATGCCGATTCTATCCGACAATTGACGGATGAAAAAATTCAATCACTTCGTGCTAATCTGGTAGCCCTGAGTGGAGAACTTACACCTAAGCAAACTGAGGTTTTTTCGAGGCAGATTAAATTGCTCGAAATTCAAAAAAGAGTAAAACCTGAGCCTATTACTCCCTCAAGCTCCATACCTTCTTCTAGCCTTGCTTCTTCTTCTAGCGGAGCTAGTCTTCAATTATCCTTCTCTCTTGCTTCTTCGTCGTCCCCTTCCTCAATCCCAACCCCAGTAGCTTCTTCACCTTCTTTAAGGGTAGAGCCGGCAGCAGCTTCAGTCCCAGCTCCATCAAATAACATGATTGTGCTTGATTTAATCAACTTAACAGCATTGATTGTGAAGCGTAGAGTGGGCACTGAGAGTTCTGCGGATGACATACGTGCGATGCGTGCTTTATTTAGAAGCTCTTCATTAGGACACGAAAAATGTGCGATCATTCGAAGGAGGCTTTATGGTGCTGTTGCTCGACATTTCAATCAAATGGATTTTGTTGACCCATTAAAGCCCAATGTTAGGTATGGAAAAAGGCAGATTGCCTCACTAGAGGCTGCAGATGCTCTATTTATGAAGGCTCACGAGCTGATTGCGTGTTTGTATCGAGGTGAAACGATTCTTTAGAAAATTATTTTTTTGATTGTGCTCCCTCTCTTGCTCGACTTTGGCAAATGACAAAGTCGAGCATCGGCTAAAATCCCCCTTATATGCTACCATCCCACCTTTGAAGTAGAATCGAGCTTAAGTTGAAAAAAAATATTTTAAATTTGATCCGAGCCAAACAACAGGCTCCGATCCCTCTTCGCTGGTGTTTTTTTCTGTGTAGCCAGATATGGTCTTTAATCATTCGTATACGGCATATTGCCTATGATTGGGGGCTACTTAAAATCAAACGAGCTCCTCTCCCTACCTTTAGCGTGGGTAATATTGCGATTGGAGGAACGGGTAAAACCCCTTTAGTGCATCTATTAGCTGAACTTCTTTCAGAAAAGGGGAAGGTCGCAATTTTAACACGGGGATTTAAATCTAAATTTGAAAAAGCGAGAAGACCGGTTCAGATCTCAGCTGGAAAGGGACCTATCTATTCTGCTCAAGAGTGTGGAGACGAACCGTTTTTCTTAAGTTTACATACCTCAGCTTCCATTTGGGTGTCTCCTGATCGAAGCGCAAGCGCTCGTCTTGCGCACGCAGAGGGCGCTGTGTGTTTGCTCCTGGATGATGGGATGCAGCACAGAAAAATTGCACGTGATCTAGAAATTGTCACAGTTGATGGAACCGACCCATTAGGGGGAGGCAGATTGGTTCCGGCGGGGAGATTGCGGGACCTGCCACAGAGACTGCGCCATGCAGATCTGATTGTGGCAACCCATGTGCGCGATCATGCGCATTATGAAGAGGTAAAAAAACAGTTGTCCGTTTATACTCAGGCTCCTGTGGTGGCAACTGACCATATCGCAAGAGACCCGAGTCTTGTTGCAGGCCGAAAGGTGGGCGCTTTTTGTGGGATTGGCGTGCCCGATCATTTTTATGAAATGCTTGAAACTCTTGGGGCTGAACCTGTAGGGATGCTCAGTCTGCTCGATCACGAGGCTGCAACAGAAAAAGAGCTCAGCGCTTTTGCAGGATATTGCAAAGAGCGGGGAGCTGAAATTCTCGTCTGTACAGAAAAAGATGCAGTGAAGCTGCCAAAACAATTAATTCTGTCTTTGCCGGTAATTCCGATTGCTGTTCGTTTAGAGATTACAGCAGGAAGGGAACATTGGGAGGCGGTCATTGAAAAGATGAAAAAGGAAATCTTATGAGCGAAGAGATCAAAATCGTACTGCCGAAACTCGGAGAAAGTATCCATAGCGCAACGATTGTTCAATGGTTTAAGAAGATTGGGGATCCGATCCATCTCGATGAGCCTCTTCTTGAAGTTTCGACCGATAAAGTGAACAGCGAGATTCCATCTCCAGTTGCTGGAATTTTGCGCGCAATTCATGCAGAGCCAGATCAAGAACTCCAAGTCGGCGATCTTTTGGCAATTGTTGCAAGCGGTGCAGCAGCGGCAGCTTCTGCTCCAGGAGTTCCTATTGCAACGGAAATTCCTGCGGCGCTCACCTCAAACTCTGACGAGATGAAAGATTTCTTTAGTCCTGCATTGCTGCGCCAAGCGCGAGAAATGGGAATTGGCTTGGATGAGATGAGCAAAATTCCGGGAACAGGCGGCGGAGGGAGGGTCACGAAACGGGATTTAGAAACATATGTCGATAAAAAATCGGCTACTTCAAAAACATGTCCGATGATGGCTAAAAAGGCAGCTTCAGCTCCTGTTTCAGGAACGACTGAAATTGAGCGGCTTAAAATGACAGGGATGCGCAAGGCCATTGCAGAGAACATGGTCAAGTCTTTTTATGAAGCGCCCCATGCGACTTTGGTGACTGAGGTAGATGTGACCCCGATTATGAAGTTAATCCAGAGGGAAAAAGAGGCTTTTGTAGCGCAGCACGGCGCGAAGCTTACAGTGACAAGTTTTGTTGCGCATGCGGTTGCAAAAGCGCTTCAAGAGTTTCCTTTGATTAACTCCTCGTTGGAAGGAGATACCATCTTAGTAAAACGTTTTGTAAACATTGGAATTGCCGTCAGTATTGAGCAAGGGCTTGTTGTTCCTGTGATTAAAAATTGTCAGCGATTGGGGGTTACAGCGCTAGCTCAGGCGATCAGCTCCCTTTCAGTTAAAGCGCGAGCTGGAAAACTTCAACCAGATGATGTGACAGAAGGTACCATTAGCATGACTAATTTTGGGATGTCGGGCGTGCAGATCGGCGTTCCGATCATTCGCTTCCCAGAAGTTGCCATTATTGGAATCGGTGCGATTTGTAAACGTGTAATCCCAATGGATGACGACGTTTTAGCAATTCGTCAGATGGTTCATATTTCACTGACGTTTGATCATCGCGTCCTTGACGGGATGTATGGATGCGGCTTTTTGGGCGCTGTGAAGAAGCACCTTGAGGCAGATGTTAAAATTGATTGAGATGGGTCGTTCCCTCTTTCGAGGGAACGACAGTACTTAAGTTTAATTTGGGCTGATTCTCACGTAGCCATCAGCAAGATCGTTAGCTGATCCCCACCACGGTTCACCTGTAAAGAAAACAGCATCTCCATGACGAAAGATTCTCCAATGTCCATCACCTGTTCCTAACACCATTTGACATCCTTTAGTATAGAAGAAATAGGTGATTTCTGGGTTTTCATTTGCAATGTGCATCGCTTCATTCACTGTGATCCCTCTTGCGATTCCAACGGCTTGACTCCAATCAGCTTCTCCATATTGAGCGACATCGGGGATTCTGTTAAATTCTGTGATCGGAGCTCTCCCGATCAAGGGGATTTCTTGCGAAATGTCAACCCATAGTGGACGGGTATCCGCAGAGAGTGCAGCCGTGCTTATTAGAGAAAGACTAGCGAATAATAAAGTGAGCTTTTTCATTTTGACCTCCATTGTTGCAGTGTCAATTGAAGATGTTAATCATTTGTATTAAAATGAATCAATACAATTATACCCAAACAACTTCAAAAATTGGTTGGGTGTATACTTATTCCGGTTCAAAGGCACCCAGAATACCTGCAAAGTTGAATAAAGAAAAAATAACAGGATAATAGGATGGCAGGATAAGGAAAATTACCCATGCTTTTTCTATCCTACCATCCTATTATCCTGTTATTTTTTTTGATTCTAATTTAGGGTGCCTTTGAACCAGAAGCACTATATACCCAAATAAACTTAAAAGTTGGTTGGATAGATATTCTCCAAAACCTGCCCATTTGACTTAAATGGGTATTTTTTGTAGAATAAGGTCATGAGAAAGTTAAAGTATATGAAGCAGCTAGAGCCCTTCTATAAGGTTCCCTTCTTTACGATTAGGGAAGCGGCAAAACAAGGCGTTCCTAGGCATGCTATTGCTTATTTGGAAAAAAGAGGGGATTTGGAAAGGGTTTGCCCTGGAACTTACCGTTTTTCTAAATATGAACCAAAAGTAGAATTTCAGTGGGAGAATTTAGGTCTTGTTGCATCTAGTGTTCCCGAAAGTGTTATTTGTTTGATTTCTGCTCTTGTTTTTTATGATTTGACTGATCAGGTGATGAGAGAGGTTTGGCTGGCAGTGCCGCATAAATCGCATCCTCCCAAACGCCCCAATACTAGAATCGTCAGAATGCGAAATATCGATCTAGGAAAGACTATGATTACTCTAGGAGAGTACCATGTGCAGATTTTTGACAGGGAGCGCTGTATAATCGATGCTTTTCGTTATCTCAGTAAAGAAATCGCAATCAAGGCGCTCAAAAGGTATTTCCAAAGCAAAGGAACTAAGCCAGACCCTAAAAAATTAGGTTCTTATGCCAAAAAATTACGAGTGAACATAATCCCTTATATTCTATCCTGTACAACATGACATCAGACGCGGAAAAATCATTTAAAGCCAAGCTCCGTGCCATTGCCAAAGAAAAAAATCGCGATCCTGCGGACCTGTGGCAGCAGGATACCTGCAAAGTCCTCCGAAGCATGAGACAAAAAATGATTGGAACGATATAATGATTAAACGATAGGAATTTTTTTCATCGTTATATCATTATATCATTTTTATCGTTGATTTTGTTGCTCAATAAAAAGACTTTGCAGGTATCCTGCCTCACCAACGTTGCCTTCTTTTCATAATTTAGAAGCGATCATCCGCCTGGTATTTGAGCATCGAGAAACTAAACCGATGTTACCTATTTTCTTTACAGAAGAAGAGCTATTTCGAATCCAAAATTTTTGGAATGAATATCTTAGAAGCCTTCGCTCTGAGCATTTATCTACTCTTCCGCGCAATATTGCTGATGTTATTTCTAAAATTAACGATTGGCTTCGTTCCTATACAAAATTGATCTGAGTTACTCAACAGTCACCGATTTGGCGAGATTGCGAGGCTGGTCGATATCGGTGCCTCTTTCAAGGGCCACATAGTATGCAAAGAGCTGGCAGGCAACGGAATAGGGGATACTGGCAAGCTCATCGCAGACAGGAGGAAGCCAGAACACGTCTGTGGCGATAGACGCGATCTGGGGGGACCCAATGGGGGCGAGCGCGAGGATTGGGCCTCCACGGGCCTTTACTTCCATCAGATTGCTAAGCATTTTATCATAGGTCCGTGCATTGCCGCACAGGCCGATGATCGCAAGGGCGGGGTCTATAAGCGCGATCGGACCATGTTTCATCTCTCCAGCGGGATAACCTTGCGCGTTGAGATAGCTGATCTCTTTGAGTTTGAGGGCGGCCTCAAGACAGGTCGTGTACATGTAGTGGCGGCCGAGATAGAAGAAATGGGGGTAGCTGGCGTATTTTTTCGCAAGGGCATGGATCGTTTCCCGCTGCTGTAGGACCATCTCGACTTTATCTGGGAGGGCTTGAATCTCTTGAACAAAAGCTTGTCCCTCTTCCTTGCTCATGTGGCGCAAGCGCGCCATTAAAAGGGTAAAGAGAGAAAGGAGGGTCAGCTGACTTGTAAACGCTTTTGTCGAGCAGACGCTAATCTCTGGACCTGCGCGTAAAAAGAGGGTGCAATCTGCCTCCCGTGTGAGGGTGGAGTTGCGGACGTTGCAGATTCCAAGGACCTTTGCCCCTTTGCTTTTAACCTCGCGCACAGCTGCGATCGTATCCAGAGTTTCTCCCGATTGGGAGATGGCAATCACGAGCGTATCTTCCGAGATGATCGGGTTTTTATATCGGAATTCAGAGGCGATTTCAGCTTGGGTGGGGATACGCGCTTTGTCTTCGAGAAGGGAGGCTGCGATCTGGCCTGCATGCCAAGAGGTCCCACACGCTAAAATTACAATGCGGCGGATCGATAACAGATCGGATGGGGAAAAGGAGAGTTGGTCAAACTCAGCGGTTCCAAAATCTAGGATGAAGCGGTTATGAAAGGCTTGCTGAATGGTTTGAGGCTGTTCGCAGATCTCCTTGAGCATGAAGTGGGGATAGCCATTTTTGGAAATTGCAACAGCTTCACTAGACAGCCTCTCAGTGATTTTATGCACAGGCGCCGAGCTCATATCAAAGACTTCAATCTTCTCCGGAGTGATCACAGCAATTTCATCGTTGCGCAGGAACATGACATCGAGATCTTTTTCATCAAAGGCGTTGGCATCAGAAGAGACGAATGATTCTTGACGGAGCGGGTGGTGGCCGATTGCAATCGGATTTTCTCTGGCTGCTGCAATGATTTGATTGGGATGGTTTTTGTGGATAAGGGCAATGCCCCAAAATCCGCGGAGCATAGAGAGGGCTTTCTGAACGGCAGCAAGAAGATCCCCTGAATAGTGATGGGAGATGAGTTGAGCTACCACCTCGGTGTCAGTATCGGAATAAAACTCCATTCCCGCTTGAATAAGCATCTCTCGCAATTCGACATAGTTTTCAATGATTCCATTATGAACAACTGCGATCTGTTCAGTTTGATCAAAGTGGGGATGGGCATTTTCTTTTGTGGGCTTTCCATGGGTAGCCCAACGGGTATGAGCGATGGCCATGTCTAAAAAGATAGAGACTTTATCAAGAGCCTCTTCGAGGGCATAGATCTTTCCGACCTCTTTACAGGAAAACATCTGACCTTGATGGACACCGGCAAGGCCAGCAGAGTCGTAGCCCCGGTATTCAAGATGCTTTAGTCCCTTCAAGCACAAATGGGCGGGGTTGCGCTTTCCCACATAGCCAAAAATGCCACACATACATCCCTTCCTTTTTAATCGAGACTATATCTGATCTGAGCTGAATTCGCACGAAAAAAATGGGGGCAACGTCGGAAGGGGTATATAGTGCTTCCG
>CAYWSY010000084.1:0-8159 GCA_964461105.1 uncultured bacterium | reverse complement strand
AGTGAAGATGCTGAGGCAGAAATTTCTCTAACTTTGAAGTGGACGCAGTATATACGTATGTTGATATTATCCCCCAAAAAAGAATCAAAAATCGGCTCAAAAGAACCTGAAAATCGACAGAACCTTAGTTACGCAAGAGGTCTAGTATTGTTGGAAATTAAAGAATAACCAAAAAACCAAAAGGCAGAGAGCCATGGCGCTGAAGAAAGAAGTGATCGCTCAATTTAAGGAAAGATTAGAAAAATTGCGTGCTCAAATGAGTCATATGTTGCGCGATTCAACAGAAGATGTCAAAGCGTCTGATGATGCAAAAGGCTATTCTCAGCACCAGGCCGATGAGGGAACTGATGACTTTATTCGCACAGTAAGTCTAAAGGTTAGCAGCGAGGAGATCAACGTGCTGCGTCAGATCGATCGAGCTTTGGAAAAGATTGTTGAGAATACATATGGGGTTTGCGATATGACGGGTGAAGAGATTCCTCTTGCGCGCTTAGAAGCGATTCCCTATGCGACGATGACGGTAAAAGCGCAAGAGAAGCTCGAGAAGGGATTGTTGTGATGAATTGGAAGAAGGCTTTCCTGTTCGCTGCTTTAGGAATGTTTATTTTTATGACCGATGGGTTGCTCAAGGCGTATACCCACTATTACATCCCTTTAATGAATAGCTTTTCTCATGTATATCCTTACGATGGTATTGGAGTGTTTCAAGGGTGGGGTGGGATCGATTTTTGCATCACCCATGTGATTAATCGGGGAGCTGCTTGGGGTGTGCTTGCTAGCTTGCAGGATTATCTGCTTTATGCGCGGATTGCGATTATTGGAGGATTGCTGACGTATTTATTGGTGATCAAAGGGGAGCCTTTTGTTAAGTTTTGCTTAACATTGATTGTCGCTGGTGCTTGTGGGAATGTCGCGGATTATTTTGTCTATGGGCATGTTGTCGATATGTTCTATTTTGTATTTTGGGGATATTCTTATCCTGTGTTCAACATTGCAGATAGTTCTATTTTTTGCGGCATTGCGCTGTTATTGCTTAAATCTGGGTGGCTAAAGCTTCAAGCGCGCTCTAAGCAGAGTTCTGTCGGATGATGGCTCGATTTCGAATCAGCTCCCCAAAAGAAGAAGGGGTGCTTCAAGTTTCTAAGTGGCTCAAATTTCAAGTTCTTCTCGAAGTGCAAGAGATGCAGGATTTGCTCTCCATCTTGGATCCGCTTTATATTGCGGTTGTGAGTGAGCCTGTTCAACAGGAGAATGCATTTATTCAGCCAGAGGAATTTTTAAACATCTATTCACAGTATGTGCAAGCTTTAAAAGAGGGAAGGATTCCAGATGATAAGGCGATGCGTCGCGCATTTTCTTCTCTGTGGTCAAAGTCATTAGATGTGCTGTATGCGATGCCTGTGGGACGAGAAGCTTATTTGGTAAGAGCGATCCGTCCCACCATTCAACTGCAAGGACATCAATTTTTTTATTCGAAGCTCGATGCTAAATTTCATCCGATGGTTTTGGGTAAAGAGAGTATTTCTTGGGGGGTGCAGTTCGCCTACCCTCAGCTCTATCAAGACCCGAAATCAAAGAAGATTTCAAAGGTGGTTGCAAGTGAAGAGTTTCCAAATACGCCGCTGTTTTCTCAATTAACCCGCTGGATGCGCGATCATACGTTGCCAACGCCGTTTGTTGTGGATGGGGTACGAACAAATGTGCCGATTCGGATAGGGCGGCAGTGTTTGCCTTGGATTCAGCAGCATCCTCAATTACAGCAGCAGGGGATTAAAGTTTCACTTGCAGGGGAGGAAGGATGAACAAAGAAGAGTTGGTTCAGGCGTGGTTTCTAAGCGAGAACAAAACGCTGGCGCTTGCAGAATCGTGCACAGGGGGGCATGTCTCTGCGCGCTTAGTTTGCATTCCAGGCGCCTCTAACTATTTTTTGGGATCTTTGGTGACCTATTCGAATCAGATGAAACAATCTCTTTTAGGCGTGAAAGAAAAAACCTTAACGCAATTCGGTGCAGTGAGCAGGGAAACTGCGCTGGAGATGCTAGAGGGGGTGCTTGCAAGGACTGTTGCCGATGTAGCTCTTGCTGTTACTGGGATTGCAGGTCCAACAGGGGGAACTGCTGAAAAACCTGTCGGAACGATTTGGGTGGCTGTGGGTGCTCGTGGACAGCAGCCTCATCTAAAATTGATGCATGTCAATGGGGGTAGGCAGGAAATCATTTTACGGACAGCAAACGTTGCCATAGAATTTCTTTTTGAAGTTATAAGTTCCTGATTTTCAGTGTCTTTAAAATCGATCGCTCATAACCCTTCCTTGTGTTATACTCCTCCCATCAAAACAAACCTTAAATCTTATGCGTCAAACCTATCATCTCCTCGATAGCGGGGACCAGTGTAAGCTGGAACAATTTGGGCCCTATACACTCATCCGTCCATGCTCTCAAGCAATGTGGCGTCCCATTCTTTCGAAAGAGGTGTGGAGCCAAGCGGACGCTGTCTTTACACGGGAAGAGGGCAATTCATGGAAAATGAAAACGAAATTGCCTAAGGAATGGATTACTGAAATTGAAGGGATTCGGTTCAAAATTGCACCTACTGATTTTGGTCATTTAGGGGTGTTTCCTGAACATAGCTCCTTGTGGAAGGAGATGACAGAGGTCTTAAGATCTCATCCTAATTCCCATGTTCTTAATTTATTTGCATATTCAGGCGGGGCAACATTGGCAGCAGCGCAAGCTGGGGCTCACGTCTGTCACTTGGATGCTTCTAAAGGGATGGTGCAATGGGCACGAGAAAATGCTGTTTTAAATCAGCTTGAAAAAGCGCCGATTCGCTGGATTGTCGATGATGTCGTGAAGTTTTTAACCCGTGAGCTCAAGCGGGGGAATCGCTATGAGGGGATTATTCTTGATCCGCCGAGTTTTGGGAGAGGCAAACAAGGAGAAGTCTTTAAAATTGAGCGCGATTTGCATGAAATTTTAAGATTGTGTCGAGCTGTGTTAAGTGATCATCCGCTATTTGTGATTTTTACGACACATACTCCGGGAATGACTCCTCTTGTCATGGAGCATTTGATGCGGCAGATGATGGGCAATAAGGGAAAGATTCACATTGGAGAGATGGTGATCCCTTCTCTTAAAGGATGCTCTGTTCCCTGTGGAAGTTATGCGAGGTGGCATGCTTCTTAGGGAAGAGATTACAAGTCTACATAATCCGAAGGTGAAAGCGGCGCTTAAACTTAATGACCGGCGAGAGAGAAATCGATCGGGGCTATTTCTGATTGAAGGGTATCGAGAGCTTTCCCGGGCCATCAATGTAACCATTCAAACGCTGTTTTATTGTCCTGCTTTATTTTTGGGATCAAACGAACCTGTCTTAATTGAGCGGTTGCGTCAACAGGGGGCAGATCTTATTCCTTGCCATCCAGCAGTATTTGAAAAACTCTCTTATCGAGATCGGCCGGATGGATTAATTGGTATAGCAGTTCAGATGAAGCAGACGTTAGAAGATTTAAGCCGCGCTCTTGAAGGGAAACAACATCCGTTGATCATTGTTGCGGAAGCAATTGAAAAACCTGGAAATTTGGGAACGATTTTGCGCTCTGCTGATGCGGCTGGGGTTGATGGTGTAATCGTGTGTGATCGGTGTACAGATATTTACAATCCGAATGTGGTGCGCGCAAGCGTTGGGACTTTGTTTACGCTGCCTGTTATTGAAGCTTCAGGTGAAGAGACGTTAGCTTGGTTGCAAAACAGAGGCGTTCAAGTGGTTGCTGCTACACCTGCAGCAACCCTCTCATTTACAGAGGCGCCATTGAACCGTGCTGTTGCAATTGCCGTTGGAACGGAGCAGCTGGGGCTAACCCCTCTTTGGATGGATGCAGCGGATATCCAAGTCAGGATTCCGATGCATGGGGTTGCAGATTCTTTAAATGTGGCAACTGCCACGACACTTCTGTTGTATGAAGTGGTTCGGCAGCGTGCACTCAAAGGGTGATCATGGAGATCGTTTTTGTCGATAACCACCTTCTTGTCGTAAGTAAGCCTGCGGGACTTGCGACCCAGCCTCATTCTCAATCTCCAGATAATTTGACGGATTGCGCTAAAGCATGGATTAAGCAGAAGTATCACAAACCTGGAAAGGTTTTTTTAGAACCGATCCATCGGTTAGATCGACCTGTAAGCGGTCTTGTGCTCTTTGCGCGAACGAGTAAAGCGCTTTCCCGCTTGCAAGAGATGATGCGAAATCGACAAATGACAAAAACTTATTATGCAAGGGTGGAGCCTCTTCCAGATGCGGTTCATGGAGTGTTAGAACACCATTTAATGCATGATGAATTTAGAGCCAGAGTTGTGCCAGCCTCCCATCCTGAGGGCAAGCGTGCGCGCCTTTCTTATCAACTTCTTGAAAGTGGTATAGTAGAAATCGATCTTGAGACGGGGCGTTATCATCAAATTCGCGCGCAATTTTCAGCTATAGGATGTCCGATCTTAGGTGATGTAAAATATGGAAGTACACAGCGATGGAAAGGTGAAGGGATTGCCTTACATCACGGAAAACTTCAATTGATTCATCCGGTGACCAAAGAGTCGCTTATTCTTCATGCGCCTTGGCTTTAAGCCATTTCAGCGCAATCCAGATCCCTCCGAGCGCAATTAACACACCCATAAGATTAATCAAATTAAAGGCATCAATCGAAGCTTGGCGAATGTTTTGAGTCAGAGCCAGGCTCATTGCTGTTGGCATCTGTTTAAGGATTTGCAGTGCTTCGGGAGGCTGGGTGAGAACTCCATTGAAAGGTATCACATCGATTCCAGCTGTTTGGGGATTAGCTTCAACTCGACCTGCCAAAATCTTGGAATATAAGAAGTGGAACAAGGATCCAAAGCAAGCAAGTCCTAATGTTGATGCAAATTGACGCACTGAAAGACTGATTCCTGAGATGGAACCTCTTTTTTCAGCCGGGATCTCGTTCATAATAGAAACAAAACAAGGAGTTGAAATGAGGGGAATCCCCAACCCAAAAGGAATGAGAGCGGGTAATAGTAATGCAACATGAGTAGGTTGATGGAAAATCACAAACCAAATCAATGAAAAAGCGGTTAAACAAAATCCTAAGATGACAGGGAGCCGCGGCCCATATCGATCGACTAAAAAGCCGGCAAGCGGCGCAGAAATTAAGATCGGAGCATTGGCAAGGAAAACGATGAACCCCGCATGCGAAGGGGAGTACAGAAGGATATCTTGGAAATAGAGAGCCCAGAAGATCGTAACCATGCCGATGAATTGGACGCAACAGATCGCTCCTGTTGGAGCGAGAAACTTTCGTGTGTTAATGAGGGAAAGATCGATGAGAGGGTGGTGAATCTTCCTCTCCGATCGGATGAGTACGGTGATGAGAAAGATCCCAAACGCGATGAGAAACAGCGTGAAAGGGGAATCCCACCCCCATGTTTGTGCATTCATGACTCCTGTGATAATGGAAGAGGCTCCTATTCCCAATGTCAGAAATCCAAGCATATCAAAAGACTCTCTTCTTTTAGGAAAAGAGGGAACGACCCAAAGAGTCAAGATCAGTCCCATTGCGGCGATTGGAAGGTTAATCCAAAAGGTGTAACGCCAAGTGAGATACTGGGTGAGAAGACCTCCAATCATCGGTCCGATTGCAAGAAAAATAGCTCCAAAACTGACATAAAGGCCAAAGGCTTTTCCCCGTTCATGAGTAGAAAAAGAGTGAAGGATGATCCCTTGCGCAGCAGGGATCATCAGAGCACCACCGGCTCCTTGAAGCGCTCTGTTAAAAATTAACCAGTCGGCTGAGTTAGAGATCCCGCAGAGAGCTGATGCGGTGGCAAAAAGTCCAAGTCCGATGCAAAATCCCGTGCGCATCCCCCACATATCGGATAGCCGTCCTCCAGCCAGAACCAAGACAGTAAGCGCCAAGGTGTATGCGTTTAAGATCCATTGAAGCGCTAAGCTGGATACTCCAAGTTCATGGCTTATTGATGGCAAAGCAACAGGCAAAATCGTGACATCGATGAAAATCATCGAAGCTGCAGTGGTCATTGCCGCAAGGATCCACCATTTGCGCTTTGGATCGGAAATGGGTTCTTTGGTCATCAGATTAATAATTCCGCAATTTGAACTGCATTTAAAGCAGCGCCTTTTAAAAGTTGATCTCCTACTACCCAAAAATCGAGTGTGTTTGGAAGAGAGAGATCTTTCCTGATCCTGCCGTAAAAGACATCATCTTGTCCACTGGCATCTAAAGGCATCGCAAATCGGTTTGTCGTTCGGTCTTCTAGAATTTGGATTCCAGGCAACTTGTCAAGAGCTGCATAGGCAGTGTCCACAGTAATGGGATGTTCAAATGTGACATTCAATGCTTCTGCATGAGCCCTTAACACAGGAACCCTCACGCACGTCGCATTGACTCCAATGGATGGGTTATCAAGAATTTTACGTGTTTCATAAAGTAATTTAAGCTCTTCTTCGACATAGCCATTTTCAGTCATTGCTGAATTATGCGTGAAGAGATTAAAGGCGTAAGGATGCGGGATAACGGTGCGTTCAAATGGATTTCCCGCTAATACAGCTTGGGTTTCTAATTCTAATTCCCGCATTGCTTGTGCTCCAGCCCCACTTGCCGCTTGGTAGGTTGCTGCAACCACGCGTTTGATTTGAAACCGTCGATGTAAAGGGCCTAAGACCATTAACATGATGATCGTCGAACAATTTGGGCAAGCGATGATTCCCTTATGGTCTTTAATCGCATCTGGGTTGATTTCAGGAATGATCAGTGGAACTTCAGGATCCATTCGGAAGGCGGAGCTGTTATCGACGACCAAGGCTCCTTCGCGAACTGCTTGAGGAGCAAATTTCAGTGAAACGGTTTTTCCCGCGCTAAATAAAGCGATGTCTACGCCATAAAAGCATCCTTCTTTGAGCACTTCGATGGAAATGGGTTTGTTCTGAAAAGAAACCAACTGTCCAGCGGAGCGCTCTGAAGCAAAGCAGCGTAAGTTCCCAATCGGAAAGTTCCGTCGGTTGAGCACAGAGAGCATTTCTTGTCCGACTGCGCCCGTCGCACCAACGATCGCAACGGTAAGTGGTTTTGTGGATGTCATAATCATAAAATAGCACATCTCCAAGAAAACAGAGAGGACAAATTTTCGTCGTTTAAGTAGACTGATGGATCGGGTCAGGAGAAAAGATATGCGAAATGATATTGAACTAGCAATTGACGATGCTTTGAGAGCAATTGAATTATTAAAGTCTCTTGAGAGTTTATGTTTTATGGAACAGGTGAGCGAGACAATTGCTAACTGTTTTCAAAATGGTGGCAAGGTTCTCATTGCTGGAAATGGGGGAAGCCTTTGTGACGCCATGCATTTTGCAGAAGAGCTTACAGGCCAATTTCGAAACAAGCGCAAAGCACTGCCCGCTCTCGCACTCTCCGATCCGGGACATATGAGTTGTGTCGCAAATGATCTTGGTTTTGAAGAGGTTTTTTCGCGCGGTGTAGAGGCCTTCGGTCATCCAGGGGATCTATTTATTGCCCTCACAACTAGTGGAAATTCACCCAATCTGACAAGAGCTGTCCAAACTGCTCGAGAAAAGGGCTTAAAAACAATCTGTTTTTTAGGTAAGACCGGGGGCAAGCTCAAAGGGGTTGCCGATCTTGAGTGGATCATCTCGGGTTTTGCATTCTCTGATCGGATTCAAGAAGCTCACATGACAGCGATCCACATCATCATCGAAATGGTTGAAAAACAGCTGTTTGGGTCTGTTGTTAATTCTAAATCTAGCTTTATTTATAATTAAAAATAAAAACAGGTTATTTTTAAATTAATTTTATCTTTGAAAATAAATCTCTTTTTTGTATAATTGGGCTTACTTTTTAAGGCACGGTCTAATTAATGTTCACGCGCCCTTTTTAAATAAAGTTTTTAACAAAATAGCTGGAGATTTATATGGCGGCAAGCTTAGGTAGCGGAGTTGTTCAAGCGGCGATGACTAGATGTCGCCTGGAATTAGAAAAATATTTTGAATCGTGTAATTTATGTATAGCTAATGAAACTTTTGATGAAAGTCAAAAAAATAATCTCCAGACGGAGTATCGCGATTTTAAGCATTTTGCGCTTCGATTGATAAAAGACGGG
>CAYWSY010000083.1:0-8424 GCA_964461105.1 uncultured bacterium | reverse complement strand
ATAAGCCATCGATTTCCTCATCCTCTAATATCCCTTTGATTTTAAAGGATGCGCCCATTATAAGGAATGACGTATACGTAAGGGTCAAGCAAGTTAACTATAAATAAATCTATTGTCAAATCATGAATGCCAATAACTCTTCTGTGTTTAACGTTTGTTTTGAAGCCTCTGGTAAAATTTACCATGCTTTTAGTCTGCGTCCACAGGCAAATGAACTCTTCTTGCACTTTTGCTATTCCTCTCAACAAAGGAAATATAAAGATCTTGATACTCAAGAAATTACAAGACGCCCAGACCATTTTAGCTGGCATATTGACGGGAAAGGACACCTTAAAATTAGTCCTGACCGTAAAACTCAAAAAGGTCAGTTTGCGGATGGAACCTTTTTACCCTCTGGTCCCGCTGACTTATCTCCTCTTTTCATAATCTCCCATATCAAGGGCGAAGGAACATGGGAAGCTAAGCATATCGAAACCCCGACCTCCGCATCCTATCTTTTAAATATTGGGCTTCTAGAAAAATTTTCAATTTTGGGATTTCTTCTACCTAGCAACATGCCAATAACAGCTTTTCAATATCTATATGCTTGCTTTACCCCAGAAGATAAAGGGTCAGTAGAAATCGCTTTGAGCGATCTCTTCCTTCTTCCTTTCTGCCATATAAGATTTTCTGTCTATCCAGGTTATGACATCTTAATTTTCATTTCGGACCTGCTTAATTTGGACATGAAATCACTCGAACAGCTTGAGCAGCAGTTTGGAGGAGGCGCTTATTTCTCCTCAACCTTTACAGATATCAATAAGGCGCTGCCAACGATGCTCTATCGAAGATACTCTATGCAATAAGCTGGCCGAAATCGTCATAAAACTATTTAGTTTTTACCTCTTTCCTGGTATATTTTGTGACATTTATGAGCTGAAATTTACAGGGAGTTTGGGTCATAAAACTGAGCTTGTGACTTGGCAATTAAAAAGACTACGGTAAGAGAGCCTAAATGACAAAAATTAAAAAGACGGTTTCTAAGCGGAAAAGCATAGTTTCTGCAGATTATGCCAAGTTCGTGACGCAGCTTAAGAAAAAGATACGATCGGCTCAATTCAAAGCAGCCTTAGCAGTGAATCGAGAACTAATTCGATTGTATTGGGATATAGGACGAGAAATTGTTGAAAGACAGCAGAAAGATGGTTGGGGTTCTGGCGTCATAGATAGGGTTGCACGAGATATTCAGAATGAATTTCCAGGAATCGAAGGGTTTTCCAAGACAAATATGGGGAGAATGAGGGCATTTTACTTGGCATATTCAATTTCCCCACAGGCTGTGGGTAAATTAGAAGATCTACCTATTTTCAATATTCCATGGGGACATAACATTGCTATTTTTGAGGCGGTTAAATCTCTCGAAGAACGCCTTTGGTATGTCAATATGGTTATTCAAGAAGGGTGGTCTCGAAATGCTCTAGCAGACTCTATTAAAATAAAAACTTACAAGCGACATGGCAAAGCTATCACCAATTTTCAAGATAGACTGCCCGATCCACATTCACGATTAGCTCATGATACCCTGAAAGATCCTTATAACTTTGATTTTCTTGAGCTGGCTAGAGAGCACATCGAAAAAGATTTAGAAGAAGGATTGCTCAAGCACGTTGAGAAATTTTTATCTGAGTTAGGTCAAGGCTTTTCCTTCGTTGGAAGGCAAGTCAATTTGGTTGTGGGTGGCAAGGACTTTTATATCGACCTATTATTTTATCATTTAAAGCTGAGATGTTTTGTGGTGATTGAACTCAAGGCTGTTGATTTTAAGCCTGAATTTGCGGGTAAGATGAACTTTTATTTGTCCGCTGTTGATGATCTCATGAAGCATCCTACGGACAACCCAACTATTGGCATTTTGATCTGCAAAAGCAAAGACAATTTCATTGCGGAATATGCGCTTCGAGATATTCACAAGCCCATGGGAGTAGCTGAATATGAGACAAAAATCGTTTCAACCCTACCTAAAAAGCTAGAAGGGCAACTTCCAACAATTGATGAGATCGAAGCTGAGCTAAGTGCAATCCCAAGTCCGAAGGCAAAAAGAGTCAAAAAGAAGAAGGAAATTTAAGTATGGCACATAGATTAGCCGGTAAAATAGCTCTCATCACTGGAGCTGCTCAAGGAATAGGAAAGGCGTGTGCCGAATTATTTGCTAAAGAAGGTGCTTTTGTTTTTGTCTCAGACATTAACGATGATTTAGGAACAAAAACAGCCCAGGGAATTGGCTCTCAGGCTCAATATCTGCGTTTGGATGTTCAAAATGAAAATGATTGGAATACAGCAATCCAACAGATTATTAAAGAAAAGAAACGTTTAGACATTCTAGTCAATAATGCTGGTATTACGGGGTTTCAAGAAGGATTTGGATTGCAAGACCCAGAGAATGCCTCTTTGGATAGCTGGAGAAAAGTCCACGCAGTCAATTCTGATGGTGTCTTTCTTGGTTGTCAGAAAGCTATTCAAAAAATGAAAGACACTAAAGGTTCAATAGTCAATATCTCTTCTAGATCTGGTATTGTTGGGATTCCTGGTGCAGCTGCCTACGCTGCTAGTAAAGCGGCCGTTCGCAATCATACAAAGAGTGTCGCTCTTTACTGCTGTGAGCAAGGATATGATATTCGCTGTAATTCCATTCATCCAGCAGCCATCTTGACACCCATGTGGGAACCAATGCTTGGCTCTGGACCTGAAAGAGAAGAAAGATTAGCTCAATTCGCTAAGGATATTCCTATGCGCAAGCTTGGGTCTCCTGAAGATGTAGCATATGCTGCGTTGTTTTTGGCTTCTGATGAAGCAAAATACATTACCGGTATCGAGCTCACTATTGATGGAGGAATCCTCGCAGGAAGTAGCGCTTCTCCTAAGCGGGACAAAGAGTAGGAGTACCTTTATGGAAAACTTGGCATGCACTATGACTCAAAAGACGATTTTGATCATCCAAAGCTACCAGGTTGGGCACTCATTGAGAAGACATGTGCCTTATCGTATAAATCATAGCGAATGGAGAAGTCTATAATGTCGCAGTCTGATGTGCCTTCCGATATGATAAGAAAGATAGAAGTTGTTGAATATGACCCAAGTTGGCCTGAATTATTTGCGGTAGAGGCAGAGCGGATTAAACAAGCAATGGGGAATAATTGCATAGAGATTCACCACATTGGCTCAACTTCAATCCCTGGATTAAGTGCCAAACCTGTTATCGACATGCTTCCTGTAGTCCGAGATATTCAAGAAGTCGATAAAGCAACCAAGGCTATGGAATCTCTAGGATATGAAGCCAAAGGTGAATATGGCATGGCTTTTAGAAGATATTTTCAGAAGGGCAAAAACCTTCGGACGCATCATGTACATATATATCAAGAGGCTGATCCTGAAATCAGCCGATATTTGAAATTCCGTGATTGGATGCGCTCTCATACTTCTGATGCCGAAAATTATGGTAAGCTCAAACTAGAATTGGCTAAGAAATTCCCTCATGACATCCTCCAGTATTGCAATGGAAAGGATGCTTTTGTTGCAAGCATCGACTCAAAGGATGGTTTTGATGGATGGCGTATCGTAAAGGCGCTGACTGATCGGGAATGGGATGCAGTACGTCTTCTTCGCCAGAAATATTTTTTTAAGTCAAAAGAAGATCCTTATACTTGGACGTTTACACATAAAGATCACATCCATTTTGTCTTTTATAAAAACGCTGAAATAATTGGCTATGCACATCTCCAGCTTTGGCCTGAAAATAGAGCAGCCTTAAGGATTATTATAATTGATGAACGTTACCGCAAGTTGGGATTTGGAAGCCAATTTCTAAGACTTTGCGAACGGTGGCTTTATCATCAAGGATTCAAAAAGTTACTCATTCAATCTTCACAAGAGGCATACCAGTTCTATCGCAGACATGGATATACAGAAATGCCTTTCAATGACCCTGATGGTTATAAAGGTGATCCACAAGATACTGAAATAGGAAAATGTCTTACAATTGATAGCATGGATCGCCCAAAAATTTCCATCTATATCGCCACAAGCATTGATGGCTATATCGCTCGTAAAGATGGTAGTCTTGATTGGCTCGATCGAGTTGGTGGATTTGACGAAGACTACGGATTTCAAAAGCTACTCAATAGCATCGACGCCTTGATTATTGGTCGCAAAACCTATGAAGTTGCTACAACTGTGCCAGACCCTTATCCAGGAAAAAGGGTGGTTGTTCTGAGCAACAGCTTAAATTCCGTTAGAAAAGACATGGAGCTCTTTCGAGGAGATTTGACCCAATTAGCCTCTCAACTTCACTCAGAGGGAATTAAACATATCTGGATTGATGGAGGTGTGACAATTTCGCAATTTCTGGATTTGCAGATGGTAGATTCTATGACTTTGTCTGTGATTCCTGTGATTCTCGGATCGGGGATACCTCTTTTTAATCCAATAGGCAAAGAACATGTGAGCCGCTTGATTTCTTCCCAATCGTACCCAAGCGGGCTAGTTCAATTAAATTATGAGATGCAACGAACTGAGATACTCTTGAATGATAAATAAACCTGTGCAGATCATTTACTTAAACGGGCCATCGAGTAGCGGAAAAACAACTCTTGCAAAAGCATTACAACATGCATTTGAAGAGCCTTTTTTGCATGTTGGTATTGATAAGATCATTGGATGGATGCCAGAAAAAGTCAATGATTGGACAGGCGGAGAAGCTCCTATTGGATACAGTTGGAAAAAGAGTGAGGATGCATTTGGTAATCCCATTCAGGAACTACAAGCAGGTCCCTACGCTCAAAAGATAGGCAAAACATTCCAAGAGGTAGTTCTCGCCCTTGCCAAAATGGGTCATCACATTGTTATTGATGATGTCTCTTTCGGCAAACAGCAGCTTGATGAATGGAAGAAAGCACTAAAAGGTTTTCAAGTTTTATGGGTTGGAGTCAATGCTCCCCTTCCCGTTTTAGAACAGAGAGAAAAAGAGCGAGGCAATCGTATCCTGGGATCAGCAAGAGGACAATTTCATAAAGTACATGTTGATGCCTCTTATGACTTGGAGATAGATACACATCAAGCAAGCATCGGCGAAAATGTCGAAAAGATTAAGTCTCTTGCCTTATGCTCTTCCCATCTCATGAAAGCTTCGGCAAAAAATCTGATACGACCTATGAATGCGCATGATATTGCAAAAATAGTCAGCCGATATTCTTTTCCTTGGTCTACCCCAGAGAAAACTAAAGTCCTCTGGGACACATATTATCGTGAGCAGCAAGATCATATTCGTACGGTTGCAGTGTTAGAAAAAGACAATGAAATTCTTGGCTATGGCAGCTTACTACGAAAACCAGAATCTCCCGTCTTTGCAGACCAGAATATCCCAGAAATCAATACCATCTGGATCGATGAAGATCACCGAAGGCACGGTCTTGGAACTACTTTAATCAAATGGCTCGAAAAGCTTGCGAGCCAGGAAGGTTATGATCAAATAGGGATCGGAGTTGGGTTATATCGAGACTATGGACCAGCACAAAAGCTTTACTTCCAATTGGGATATGTCCCTGATGGCAATGGCATTACTTATAAAGGCCAACCCACTGTTCCTGGACAAACTTACCCATTAGACGATGATCTTATCCTTTGGTTAGTGAAGACGTTGCCATCAAAGGAAGGTTCTACATGAAAATTGCCGCACTGAAAATTCTGATTCTTGGGGGGACTCACTTTTTAGGCGTCCATCTTACGGAGAAATTGGTTAACCACGGTCATGATGTCACCTTATTCAATAGAGGTACTCGTAGCATTGATTTTCCAGTGCAACAATTGCAGGGAGATCGAGATGGAAATTTGGAAGCTCTTTATGGATACACCTGGGATGCTGTAATCGATACCTCTGGACACGTGCCTCGTGTTGTTGAGCAATCAGCTAAATTATTAGCACAAGCGACCAATAACTACACATTCATCTCAACTATTGGCGTCTACGAAAATTTTGAGAAACTCGGTATTGATGAAACCTATCCAATTGCGCAAATTGAAGATGTACAAAATGAAGAGATCACTGAAAAAAACTATGGCGCATTGAAGGGATTATGTGAAGCCGTCGTTCATAAGTATTTTCCCAAAAACTCTCTTATCATCCGTCCTGGCTTAATTGTAGGTCCTCACGATCCCACTGATCGATTTACCTACTGGCCAATACGTATAAGTGAAGGAGGCGAAGTACTCGCCCCAGCTCATCAAACCATACAATTCATTGATGTACGTGACCTTGCAAGATGGATCGTTCAAATGGTTGAACAACAATCAATAGGCATTTATAACGCTACGGGAACGCCAATTAGTTTTGATAGACTTCTCAATGAATGTAAGCGTGTAACTCATAGCACGGCCCACATAAATCGGGTGAAGGATGATTTTCTCATTAAAAAAGAAGTTCAAGACTGGAGTGAGCTTCCACTTTGGCTTTCCAAAAAACGTCAAATGCCTGGCTTTATGCAAATAAACTCTCAAAAAGCAATCAATGCTGGATTAAGCTTTTGCTCACTTGCCGAAACGATCTCCTCTATCTTACAGTGGAATGCTACCCGAGAGCCAGTTCAACTCAAAGCTGGCTTAGATCGTGTTAAGGAAAGCAACTTGCTAATGGATTGGAGAAAATATTCATCAACCGATAATCAAGAGAAATTGGCATTCAATTTTGCTCCAGCTGAATCCTCACAAAAAAACTTGCTTCACCAATGGTTTGAACAAAAACACATCCAAGAATGGATGCATGGCGTAGGGCTACAAAATACATTGAATGGCCTAGAAAAGTTCTTCCAAGGGAAGTCGGATACTACCTATTGGATCGGCTATGATAACGATATCCCCTTCGCTTTTCTGATTACTTCTCCTGAAGGAGACGATGCGACTACCTTAGATTTGTTCATTTGCGACCTAAATTACTTGGGGAAAGGGATTGCTGTACCAATGATTCGAGAGTTTTTAATCACTCACTTTCCAAATGTGAAAAGGGTTCTGATAGATCCTGAAGCGACCAATACCAGAGCGATTCATGTATACCAAAAAGTGGGGTTTAAAATCATTGGGGAGTTTATCGCAAGTTGGCATCCAGTCCCTCACTACCAAATGGAACTTTATATGAAAGATCTTTTGGGGACAAAGAAATGAACGAAACTCCCTATCACTTAGAACACCACGATACTATTCCTAAAGAATATGAAGAAGTTCTTTATCATGGAATCAGTGAAGAAGCCTTCCATGCAAAAGGACTTCCTCCTATTCGCCCGTTTAGCATTTTCATCAAAGATCAAAAGGGAAATGTCCTTGGAGGAGCCTCTGGAACCCTATTTTATGGATCTCTTTATGTGGATTCGCTTTTGGATCGACAAAACTTTGCGCCATCAAGGATGGGGAACAAAGCTCATGCATGAGGCAGAAAACATTGGAAGGAAGCAGAGAGCGTCGTTTGTTACTCTTAACACAATGGATTGGGAAGCTCTTCCGTTCTATCAAAAGCTGGGATATTCTATTGAATTCCTCCGAGAAGGCTACGAAAAAAACTCAAAGATGTTCATGCTAAGGAAGAATTTATGAACACTAAAGGGAAACTATATTTCATCATCGGTGCTTCAGGCTCAGGGAAAACCACAATCGTTAAAACTTTGGAAAACAATTATCCTAATACTTACAAAATAGTTTATTTTGACAGCATTGGAGTGCCTTCCGTAACTGAAATGAACGCTAAGTATAATGGACCTGAAGAATGGCAAAGGATAAAAACATTTGAATGGGTAAAAAAAATAAAGGAGATGCTCATCTCCAACGCCTCTGTGATTTTAGACGGTCAGACAAGGCCGAAGTTTATAGAAGAAGCCTGTATTGAAAACAAAGTAACTAGCTATGAAGTAGTGTTATTTGATTGCTCTGATGCCGAAAGAAATAAGCGTCTTATTGCTCGTGGGCATTCAGAACTTGCAAACGAACAGATGATGAACTGGGCTAAATATTTAAGACAAGAAAGTCAAAAAAGAGCTTATAAAATTATTGATAACACTGGTCTTACATGTGAAGAAACCCTGAGCTGTTTCCTAGACTGGCTGAAGAATAAAAGCTGAATATGCGTATTTTAATCTTCTTAGAAGCATTACGTGTCACATGAATAATCTTATCACTTTCTACCAACAACGCCTTGATTTTCAAAATGCTGCATTTTCACGCATAGATCACGACGATGCAATGGTTGCAATCGTCTATAAAATTACACAACCCAATGGCCTACAACTCATCCTAAAAATATGCGAACGTCCAAATGACTATTTAAGAGAGGTCTATTTTCTACAATTCTTTGCGGCCTTGTTGCGTAAATAGCTGCGGATAAAGGTTCTGCTTGCTCTTAGAAATCAG
>CAYWSY010000082.1:4897-9107 GCA_964461105.1 uncultured bacterium | reverse complement strand
AATTGAAGCGCTGAGTTTGAAATTTCTCTAACTTTGAAGTGGACACAGTATAGATAGCGCGTACAGGTGCGGAAACTGCAGCCTTTACAAACAGACTCACACTCCATAAAGAGGCGGTAAGCACACTCATCGCCTTGCTAAAATAGCCTTGCTCAGACTCAATCACCACCTTCCACAGATTCTTGATCGTGCTCACATTATCAAACATATAGAAGGGAGTATGGTCGATAAAATTCGAATACTCTTTTTCCACGCGAGCTGCGTATTGTTCTAAAGGAGTCAAATGAGCAACCTCTCTCCAATTAGCTCCATGCTTCCATTTTGCGAACAATTGGCTCGGCAAACTTGTTAAAGATCCAACCCCATACTGGACGGTGGCTGAAAATAGGATAAAGAGATTTACAGCAAAATTATCACAAAATAGCATGTTGCGCAGCGAGATCCCACGGGCTCTTGTCTCTTGAATGTAATGGATAAAGTGACTCCAATGCTGTCCCAAATGCCCAAGATAATCAAATGCATAGGCGTGATGATTTTGGATAAAAGCGGCAAACTGCTTTGAAGAGCGCACATTGCCCCACTCAATCCATGTCGCATATGTCCCCTCTGGAGATCGCGTGCAGTCAATGCGATAGGAAATTGCCTCGCGCAATTCCTGGCCATTCTTAGGTTGTTTGATAAAAAATGGTTTTTAGAAATTTAACAAACTCCTCTTTCATCTGGGGTAAGCCCTGAAACACCCTCCGAAATGGGGAGTCTGTTTGTATTGGTTGTATTCTTGAAACCATCATCTCCTACCTTGCATCAAAATATTTATGTGTATGGGCATTGCCAAACACATGCTTGTGATCATATTTTTGTTTTAAAGCGCGCATCTGTTTAACAGACGCTCTACCATAACATGTTTCAAATTGTTTTCGGGTTGCAAATGGCATATACGCCTGATAAAAGCGATCTTTATGACTAATCACCCAACGATTAACCTTTTCCATCCATTTGCGTGTCTTTTCAATCTTATCGTTTGACTTTGTTTGAGCAAAACAGATGACAACAGCGTGCCGATCCCTCTCCGCATAAGGTAAAATCGAGATTCGATCGCGCGGTGTCGGGCGGATCGATGCATTGATCAAACGGACTTGATTCGCTTTAAGCTCTGCACCTAAAAAGCGAAGAAATGAGGGAAGATTCTTTTCCTTGATAAAATACTCTTGCAGCCACTGGGTATGAAGATTGGAGTGACGAAGCATATTAAATGAATTAATCGGAGGGTGAAGAACTTCATTGCGCGTCATGACCTTTCTTTGCAGCATCGCAGAACATTCTTTGTTCCAAAACCAACTAATCAAAAGTTTAAATGAGAAATTTGACAAGTGTGAGATCAATTGAAGTCCAATCCGCTCAAAGCGAGTTCCAAATTCCGGCTCTGGGGCAATCCTTCCTTCAAGTCGTTGCGAACCTTTTGGTGCTGTGTGCTCATATCGACACATATAGACAGAGCGTAAAGGACTCCCCTTTAAGGAATCTAGGGTCAACCGACCAAGAAAAAGGGGCGCTTTCCCTTTAATTTTTGAGTGATAATAAGAAGCATAACGGTCTAAGGAAACCTCCTCTGCCTTTTCCACCATTTCTCGATTATCTGTCACATTTAACTCGACATCAACAACCACTCCAAAATAACCCAATGTTCCGAACATGCAGCCAAAAAGCTCATCTCCAGGTCTTAACTTTTTTACTTTTCCACGCGCATTGACAATGGTTAGAGACTTAACCGTCGAGGCGATCGCTCCCACTTCATGTTCCCACCCGTGACAATTAATCCCAATCGAGCCCCCAAGCGAAAAAGGATTCGAAGCCTGCTTCACAATACTGGATTTTCCGTGCTTGTTTAAAGTCAGTTGAATCATCTCCCAGGTAGCTCCAGCGCCCGCTTTAACTGTTTTTCCGCTTCGAGACAGTTCAATCCGATTCAGATACTTTGTGTTAATGACGCTGTGCTTGGTCTGCTGCGGAACCGTTTGAGTGCCCTGACTCATCCCTGCACCAATAATCGAGACTTGAGCTTTTTCTCTTCTTGCCCGCTTAACAAGCTCTTGCACTTCTGCTATTGTTCGAGGATATTCGATGGCGTCCACAGGCTTTCCAAAGAGACGCTCCACTCCAAAAGGGCGCACAGAAGATGAAGGGGGTGTTTTAAGAAAAAAGCCACTGATCCCCTCTGGAGCACGAAGCCCAAGCGGTGTGGCTAAAAAGGATAGAGCAAATTTGACAGCTTTGTCCGACTGACGATTAAATTGAACTCGATTCCCAATCGACCCTACCATCATGGGAATCCGTTTAAATGTTAATTCTAATAAGAGAAAGATGGGAAAAACAGTGACACTAACGACTCGGCTACTCAAAGCACAAGCACCTTTGACAACAAAATATTTACTATCTCTTTGAGCGATGACCAGGTCTTCGATCACTCGAGCAATCGCCGCCGTAGGTTGTGTTATCAACGGAGTCATTGTAATTTCTCATTAATAGAGACGTTTAAAAAACGCCTCTATAATACTTATAAACTGAAACAAAGTCAACATGAATTCTTTAATTTAAGAACGGAAATTAAATCTTTAATTAATTCATCTGCTGTTTTCGGCCTTTCTTTAAAAGGATGCTCCATCTGCTCTAAGTGCATCACCAAAGGGTCTAAATCCGTATCGGAAATCACTTTTTCAGCTCCTGAAAGCGCAATATAATGCCGAAAGCAGTCCTTGAAGCAGCGCACCGCATACCTATGTTCAAGATAATCGATTTCATTGATCTGCACCTGGGATGGATGATTGCAAATTCCATCGTACATGATTTTAAGCACGTTAAAAAAGCTCTCATTGAGAACTTTCATCTCTTTTTCTTCTTCAACGGTTAATCGTTCCGTTTGAGGATCAAAATACCTCTCAAAACTCATGAGCTGAACCGCTTGAGAACCGACATGTTTGGAATAATGCTCTCTGTGTGTTTTTCCCTCTGCTGTCATCGCATAGCCATTGACAATGTTGTGAAAAGCGATCATCGAATAGAGGAGCATGAGCGGATAACGGAAGCCTTCAGCAAGGAACCAAATGACGACAATCTTATGCATTAGCCCTCGCTGATTCCGATTGCTCACATCGGGAAGGACTGATTGATAGAGTTGATCGAGACTGTTTTGCAAAATCCCTGCCTGCCTCATACGCGATGCGTGAACTTCCCGTTCAATTTCAGCAAAGGCACGCGCCTTTTCCCTCTGGTCTTGAAACATGAGATTCGTTCCACTGACAAGCTCATCGAGCTGGTCATATTCCTCTTGTCTCATTTTTTTAGTGAACTCTAAAAGCTGATTCACATTTTTCTCTGTCTGAGTCAGGTCAGCAACAGCTTTGCCAATCTTGAGCTGATCAATTAAGTCAAAGATCGTCTGATAATCAGCATAATTGCTCCCTAAAATCACGAGCTGCTCTGCATATCTTAACGTCCCCTTGTTAAATTTAGCCTTAAACTCGGTGGGGACACAATCGGTATCCGCTCCAATTTGCAACAGAGGGCCATACTTATGCTCTCGAATAAAATCGATCAGCTTAGGAATTTGGGATAATTCAGTGATTTTATGAACCCCCTTTGGAGGTTTGTTAGGCATCCTGTAAGACGCTTTCAACAAATTATTAATTGTTTCAATGTGTTTTGTCGAAGACATGATCTACCTCGTAGATGTTGAATCCCGATTATCCTTTACAATTTTTTTAGCTGTTTCTTGCAGCGCCTTGTCATCGCTCTCTAATTTCTTTCGAAATTCTTCCAATTTCTGCTTCCAATCAGGAAGCTTTTCCCCAGACTTTTTTGACTGTCCACGTCCCATTGTCTTCTCCTTTTTTTGCAAAATCTTTAAGAGAACTCAATTTTTTCGAATGAATTTTAAGGAACACACTTCACTTAAGTCAACACTTTTCATTTGACCGCTAAGCGAAAAAAACGTTAAGCTTATCTCTAAACAACTTCAGGTCATATGCCAGAATTCACTGATCAAGAACTTTCCCATCTGATGAAGCTCTGCAGGATTGAATGTTCTTCAGAAGAAAAAGAGACGCTGAAAGACAACCTCTCCAAAGTATTGTCATACATTGAACTGCTCAAAGAAGTGGATACAGAGGGGGTTAAACCCTGCACCCAAGTTCTCGAAACCTTGACGAATGTC
>CAYWSY010000082.1:0-4887 GCA_964461105.1 uncultured bacterium | reverse complement strand
CCTACAAACGCTAGCACGCGAAGAGTTCTTGGCCAATGCACCCGCTCACGTCGGGGGAATGGTGCGTGTCCCTCCTGTTATCAAGTTTTCCAACCCGTAAAGGATCTTCCCATGTACCAACTCTCTGCCATTGCCCTGCGCGATTTGTTTATTAAGGGGGAAATCTCTGCTGTCACTCTTGCTGAAACTGTACTAAAGCGCATTGGCAAACACGAACCGAAACTCGGGGCTTTTTTAAGCGTTCATGATGAGCGTCTGCGCGCCCAAGCCGAGCGCCTCGATCAAAAACGTGCGCAAGGAAAGCCTTTAGGTAAAATGGCGGGCATTCCTATCGGAATTAAAGACAATATCCATATCAAAGGAACCACCACAACATGCGCTTCCCATTTTCTTAAGAACTATAAAGCTCCCTTTGATTCCACCGTTGTCCGTTTACTCGAAGAGGAAGATGCACTGCTGATCGGCAAAATGAATTTGGATGAATTTGCGATGGGCTCATCAACTGAAAACTCAGCCTATCATTTAACAAAAAACCCTTGGGATCTCACATGCTCTCCAGGAGGCTCTTCAGGTGGATCAGCTGCCGCTGTCGCAGGAAGATTATGCCCCATTGCCCTCGGATCCGATACGGGTGGCTCGATCCGACAGCCAGCCGCATTTTGCGGGATTGTCGGATTTAAACCCACCTACGGGCGCGTTTCCCGCTACGGCCTTGTCGCGTTCGGCTCTTCTCTCGACCAGATCGGTCCATTGACGACCACCGTTGCCGACGCAGCGCTTACAATGGAAGTAATCGGGCGTCATTGTGAACACGATTCGACAAGCCAACAACACCCTCAAGAACAGTATTTGAGCGCGCTCAATCACCCCATTCAAGGAACAAAGATTGGAGTTCCATGGAGCTTTCTCAAAGATTTAGACGCCGAAGCAAAAGACAACTTTATGGCATCGATCGAACGGTTTAAGTCACTTGGAGTTTCCATCGTCGATGTCACCCTCGATAAACTCAAATATTCTGTTGCCATCTACTACATCCTCGCTACAGCTGAGGCCTCAACGAACCTCGCCCGATTTGATGGAGTGCGCTACGGAGTGCGCTCTCCTAGAGCTGCCACATTAGATGAAGTCTACGAATTCTCTAAACAAGAAGGATTTGGTCCTGAAGTCAAAAAGCGTATTTTGCTTGGAACTTATGTCTTGAGCTCTGGGTACCAAGATGCTTACTATCGCAAAGCACAAAAAGTGCGCACCCAGATCATCGAACAATTCCGCACAGCGTTTCAGAGCTGCGCTGTCATTGCGATGCCCACCTCTCCGTTTACTGCAAGCTGTCTTGGCGACATTAAAGATCCCCTTCAAATGTATTTACAAGACATCTACACGATTGCAGCGAACATGGCAGGGCTACCCGCAATCAGCATCCCCTCTGGTTTCAGCACCGAGCATCGCCCCTACGGCCTCCAACTTTTAGGACCGCAAATGCACGATGCAAAAGTCCTTAATGTTGCTTATGCTTATGAACAACTCACCCACTTTGGCTCACAAATCCCTCCACTTTTCGACGATGAGGTCAACTCATGACAGAGATCAATTATGCAGACTGGGAACCTGTGATTGGACTTGAGATCCACGTTCAGCTCAACACCCAATCCAAACTCTTTAGCTCAGCCCCAAATCACTTTGGCGATGAGCCAAACACCAATATTGGCATTGTCGATACAGGACAACCCGGAGCACTTCCTGTCCTTAACAAAGAAGCTGTGCGTAAGGCGGTGCAGTTCGGATGTGCAATCCATGCTAAAATCCCTTTAGTGAGCGCTTTTGACCGAAAGTCTTATTTCTATCCCGACAGCCCGCGCAATTTCCAAATTACCCAGTTTGAACACCCCATTGTTGTTGGGGGCTATATTGAAGCAGACGTTGGTGGAGCATTAAAACATTTTGCCATCAACCGCGCCCATTTGGAAGATGACGCAGGGATGCTCAAACACTTCACTTCCTTTGCCGGAGTTGATTACAATCGCGCAGGAGTTCCCCTCCTTGAAATCGTCTCAGAACCTTGCATGAGCTCTCCTAAGGAAGCTATAACCTATGCCATGGCGATCAAAGCCATCATGGAATACGTCGATGCAGGAAACTGCAATATGGAAGAGGGATCGTTAAGAGTCGACTGCAACATCTCTGTCCGCCGGAAAAATGAAACTCGATTGCGCAATAAGATTGAGATTAAAAACCTCAATTCGTTCAATAACATGGAACTTGCCATCGAATCGGAGATCCGCCGTCAGATCCGCCTCTATTCCCAGCATCCGAATGAAGATCCAGCCAAGGTCCTCACTTCTGGCACCTACCGATTTGATCCAGAGAAAAAAGAAACGGTATTGATGCGTCAAAAAGAGGAAGCAAACGACTACCGCTACTTCCCAGAACCCGACCTCCCACCGATCGTTCTCACTCAAGCCTATATCGATGAGATCAAGGCATCGCTGCCTGAATTGCCGGCACAGCGATTCAAGCGCTATTTAACCCATCTCCTTCTCCCTGAAGGATCGGCTCTCTTTCTCGTCAATGACAAGGCGCTTTCCGATTATTTTGAGCAAGCGCTCCTCATTTGCCCCAATGCCAAGAACCTCTGCAACTGGATCTTAAGTGAATTTTCTGGAAGATTCAAAGACACCGGCAACACATTGCTCAAATCGGGAATTCACGCGGAACATATCGGCGAACTTGTAAATCTCATTGAAAAAGGAACCATTACCGGTAAAATTGCCAAAAGTGTTGCCGATGAGATGGTCTTGCATCCCGGCAAAGCTCCTAAAACAATCGTAGATGAAAACCCCGACTTCCAACCCGTTCATGACACCTCGGCAATTGAACCACTTGTCGATCAAGTCTTAATTGCCCATGCTCAATCGGTTGCCGACTTCAAAGCTGGCAAATCAAAGGCATTCGACTTTCTCGTCGGTCAAGTCATGAAACTCTGTAAAGGCAAAGCCTCTCCAGCCATAGTTAATGAGATATTGACCAATAAACTCAAGTAGTTATACTGCGCTTAAATGTGTAAATAATTTATTTACATTATAGCGCAGGATCAATGAAAATGCAATGGAGTCTATTTCAGAGGAAAATTGTCCCCTCCTGCTGTCTTATTCTATTGACCTGCACAGGGTGTTACACGAATCGAGCCGTCATCAGTCCTTATAGTTACGCGCCCAAATCCCCTTCCCAATTTTGGATTCCGCCCGACTCGGTCAAACCGATGGATCTTTCCGATCAACCCGTTGATTTACCGGAACAAGCAGAGCCGTATAGCTTAGGCGAGCTGATCGACATCGCGCTACGCAACAACACCTTCACGCAAACCACCTGGGCGCAAGCACGGGAAGCTGCCGCAAGTTATGGACAATCCCAGAGCGAGCTGTTTCCTCAGGTTACTGGAACCTTTAATTACGAAAGGGTACGGACACCAACCTTTGGCACAACGCTCACCCCTGGAACCTCTATTGCCAGTACAGCCGTTGCAGCCGGAACGCTCTCGAAAGCCTCCGTCACGGATATCTACTATTCCGACTGGGGACCCCAACTCTCCTTGACCTACCTCGTCTTTGACTTTGGAACGCTGCGCGCAACAACAGAAGCCTCCCGCCAAGCGCTCTACAATGCAGACTGGAGTCACAACAGCATGATCCAAAGCATTCTGCAAACAGTCATGAACGACTTTTATAACTACCTCTACCAAAAGCAGCTCTACGCTTCAAATGAAGCAGATGTAGCAACAGCACAATTGACATTAGATGCAGCTGAATTGGGATTAAGAACAGGGGTTAGAGATGTCTCCGACTTTCTTCAAGCTAAAACACAACTCCTCCAAAATCAAACAAAGTGGGTCTCTCAACAACAAAACGTGGAAAATGCTCTCGCGCAAATGCTCACTGATATGGGGCTTCCTGCAAACTTAAACATCAAGACACAGCAATTGCCAACGACATTACCCAAGGAAGATTTTCTCCCCTCAGTGGATGAACTCATTGCGATCGCCCTTCAGAATCGACCCGATCTCTTGGCCTCTGAAGCGAGTCTCAAATCAACAGAGATGAACTTGCTTGCTGCCAAACGGCAATTTCTCCCAAAACTCAATTACACCTTTGATATGGGCAAAACCTATTTCAACGATGGACTGCACGATCGATATAATTTCTCCAGCTTATTTTCCGTCAGCATGCCCTTATTTGCAGGTTTCTACTACCGCAATGCGATCAAAAATGCGCAAGCAACAAAAAAGCAAGCTGAAGAGCAGTTGCGCAACACCCAGCTTAACGTCATTCAGCAGGTAACCACATACCACTTCAATGTACGAGTCTCTTTTGAAACTGTTCAATTTGCAACAGCCTATCTCGCTGCTGCTGAAGAACAATACAGTGTGGCTTTAAGTCAATATAAACACGGAGTAAATACCATTTTGGATGTGGTCTCGGCCCAAAGTTCCCTTGTCGATGCAAGAGCATCGCAAGCGCAAGCCATCCAACAATGGTACACCTCCCTTGCAAATATCGCGTATGCAACAGGACTGATGTCTCCAACACAACTCCCCATCAATACAGCAGTCGAAATTCTTAAAGTTAAACAGTACGAGGAATCAAAATGAAAAAATATTTTTTAGCCATTCTGATTGCACTTGCAGGCTGTGAAAAAGCGCCCCCGCCCCCGCCCAAACCCCCTCATGAAGTCACCGTTGCACAACCACTCAGCTGTGACGTCCCCGTTTGGCTCCAATATATTGGAAACTTAACTCCCAACATCAGCGTCAACGTGATGGGACAGGTATCAGGAATTTTAACAGAACAACATTTTATCGAGGTCAAAGAAGTCAAACAAGGAGACCTTCTT
>CAYWSY010000081.1:0-9133 GCA_964461105.1 uncultured bacterium | reverse complement strand
GCAGTTGAATTGCTTGTATGGGGGATAGTATTAAATTAATACAACCCCCCCATACAAGCAATTCAAATCCGGGGCTTTGAATCAGTCCTTTAGGGTGTCTTTGAACCGGAAGGGGTATAGTGGAGATTTAGTTTTATGAGATTTAAGTCCCTATTGATTGTGTTTGCTTGTTTTTTTGCTTGTGTGTTTCAGTTGAAGGCTTCTGAAGACTGGAATGCTGCGAGGGAGTTTGAAGTGATTGAAGTGATGCCTTTTGCTGATGAGGCGACTTATTTTACTTTAAGTGATGGCTCTACCTGGTTGAGCACAAAATGGCACGGTCCAACTTATTTGGTGAGGGTAGGGCAACACGTAACTGTAACTCCCATGACAGATGGAGAGGTTGAACAGCATGAAGCCATGTGGAAAGAAGAAGAGAGCCTGATTCCTTACCGGCCATATTGGTTGATGATTCAACCTGAAGAAGGGGAATCTCTCGCAGCTGTGGCGCTGATCGCCTTTCAAACTGTTCCTTGAGGAAATTTAAGAAACTCGAGATAATCTTGACTTTACACTGAGGTTGTACCGATGAATGCTGTCCAATTGCCTTTGGAAGGGGTTCTGTTGCTTTCGCCGAAGATGTTTCGCGATGAGCGGGGGTTTTTTCGCGAAACATATCGAACATCTCGTTATCTTGAGTGGGGGATCTCCGATGAGTTCGTCCAAGATAATCATTCCTATTCGACACAAGGGACTTTGCGAGGGATGCATTTTCAGCGCTCGCCTGGGCAATCGAAGTTAATTACGGTTGTTTCAGGGAGAATTTACGATGTTGTGGTCGATCTTCGGAAAGAGAGCCCTACATTTGGGAAATGGGAAGGGGTCTATTTAGATGATCTCTCTGGAGAACAGCTGTATATCCCTGTTGGATTTGCGCATGGATTTTGTGTGATGAGTGATGAGGCTCATGTGATTTATAAAGTAAGTAGTCTCTATGATGCTCAAGAGGAGATGAGTTTTCGATTTGATGATCCTGAGGTGGGAATTGATTGGCCTGTGGAAGTACCACTTCTTTCAGATCGAGATCGATTGGCCCCTCTTTTTTCTGAGGTGGTTTTATGAAGATTTGGATTATTGGAGCAAATGGGATGCTCGGCCAAGAATTAGTTGAGTTATGCAAAAAAAGGAATCTTTCCTTTCATGCCTCTGATAGTAAAGAAGGGGATGTAACGCACTTAAAAGAGCTCGTGTCCCTAGCACACCTTGTAAAACCTTCTCATGTGATCAATTGTGCGGCATTTACAGATGTTGATCGCGCGGAATTAATGGAGGAAAGGGCTTTTGCTGTGAATGCGACAGGCGCTGGCAATGTGGCAGAAGCTGTGGTTTCTGTGGGGGCTAAACTCCTTCACATCTCGACAGATTATGTCTTTGATGGCAATCATGTCCTTCCCTATCAGGAAACGGATCGATGTGCACCTGTAAATATCTACGGAAAAAGCAAATGGGAAGGGGAAAACCTTATTTTAGCAACGTTTAGCCAAGCGTGCATCCTTCGAGCTTCGTGGTTTTTTGGCAGGAAGGGAAGGAATTTTTTCTCCTCACTGCTCGATCAAATGAAAACAATGGAAGCGATCCCTGTTGTGTGCGATCAGTTTAGTAGCCCAACCTATTACGGGGATTTAGCAGAGACGGTCATCGATATGTTGGATGCGGAAGGGATTTTTCACTTTTGCAATGATGGAGGAAACTCTCGCGATATGATTGCAAGAGGTGTGCTTAAGATTGCACAAGAGCTTGGAATCAACGGATGCTGTACCAAAATTAACTCTGTTGTCAGTTCAGATTTTCCTTCTAGAGCACCTCGTCCCCATTTTGCCTTGCTTGATACACATAAAATTAGTCTCTATCTAGGAAGATATCCTCGTCCTTGGAAAGAGGCATTTAAGGAGTATTTGTCCCATGTCAATGCCTCTTAAACGTTTTCTTGTCACAGGTGGCGCTGGATTTATTGGCTCTGCATTTATTCGGTATGGATTGAGCCATATTAAATCCTGTGAACACATTGTGACGCTCGATCTCCTCACGTATGCTGCAAATCTTGGTAACTTGGATTCTGTAAAGGATGACCCGCGCCATGTGTTTGTAAAAGGGGACATCCGCGATGAAACGCTCGTTGAGAAGTTACTAAATGAGTTCAATCTCGATGCAATTGTTCACTTTGCAGCAGAAAGTCATGTGGATCGAAGTATTAAGGGGCCTAGAGCCTTTTATGAGACCAATGTCGGAGGAACGCTTGCCTTGCTTGATGTCGTGCGTCGCAATCCGCATGTGCATTTTCATCAAATTTCAACTGATGAGGTGTTCGGCTCGCTTCCATCTGAAGGGCATTTTACAGAATCTTCCCCCTACCTGCCCAATTCACCTTATTCCGCTTCGAAGGCTGCAGCAGACCACTTTGTGAGAGCTTATGCGCAGACATATGGAATATCGACAACGCTCTCTTACTGCACAAACAATTATGGGCCCTATCAGTATGTGGAGAAGTTCATCCCACGGATGATTGCAGGATTGGTGAATCAAACACCTCTTCCAATCTATGGCTTAGGAGAAAATGTGCGCGATTGGATCTATGTTGATGACCACGTGGACGCTGTATGGAAGATTTTAGATAGGCGGGAGCCGGGCATGGTCTATGGAATTGGGGGGGGATATGAAAAGAAAAATCGAGACCTTCTAACGTCATTGATTGAGACCTATGCGCGGATAAAACGAGCGGATGTGGATCTGTTAAGGGCTTTAGTGACGTTTGTATCTGATCGTCCGGGCCATGATTTGCGGTATGCTATGGATTGTACGAAGATTACCAGCGAGTTAAATTGGCGTCCTCAGCATCAACTCTCATCAGGCATTGAGAAAACAATTGCTTGGTATTTAGAACACCCTGAAAGGCTGGCACTCACATGATTGGAACTAAAACAGTTGCTTGCATGATTCCGGCGCGTTTAAAATCGACCCGGTTTCCGAGAAAAATGCTTCAGTTAATTAAGGGGAAGCCTTTGTTGCAATGGGTATGGGAAAATGCGAGACGGGTTCCTTTATTTGATACAGTGGCATTTGCGATTGACTCAGAGGAGACTGCCCGGGTAATTGAAGGATTTGGAGGCACCTATTTCATGACCTCCGAGCATTGCCTTGTGGGAACGGAGCGGCTCGTAGAAGTGATGCAACGCAAGCTTGTGGATGCTGATATTTGGGTGAATTGGCAAGGGGATGAGCCCTTTATTAAAGAGTCGATGATTCATGATTTGCTCCAATCGTGTGCTCAAGATGGAAGCGACATTTGGACGCTGAAAAAGAAATGCCACAAGTTGGAAGAGGCTAAGAGCCCTCATGCGCCTAAGGTGGTCACCGATCACCAGGGGTTTGCTCTCTATTTTTCGCGGAGTATGATCCCTTTTTACCGCGATCTCTCTCCAGGGGAAAGTAAGTTGTTTTTTAGACATATTGGCATGTATGCTTTCAGTAAAGAAGCGCTTCAAAAAATTTCTGCTCTCAAGCCGTGTGATTTAGAGCTTGCTGAGCAACTCGAGCAGCTCCGTTGGCTGTATCATAATCTGCGCATTCGCGTTCATGAGACAGAACATGAAGTGTTTGGCATCGATCTTCCTGAACATCTCGCTCTTGCAGAGCAGTATCTCGATGCAATAGACCTTAGGAAATAGGATCTATACTGTGTCCACTTCAAAGTTAGAGAAATTTCTGCCTCAGCATCTTCACTTTTTTGCTTGTTTCCATCGACCCTGTGCTTGCACAGGGCCTGCTTCAACAAGCAAAAAATTGAAGCGCTGAGTTTGAAATTTGTCTAACTTTCAAGTGGACGCAGTATATGCTCCTTTTGGTTCAAAGGCCCTTAGGGAGCCTTTGAACCAAAAGGAGTATTGTAAATTTTTTACTTAGCTTGATAGTCTTGCATTGCTCTTTTCTGATTTCTCGCCTATAATAAAGGCTTCAAATTTTTTTAATTGGAGTTTGGAGTCGAGTGGAACCCAGCCCTACAGAAGATATTTTAAAAGAGCGTGCCGAATATAAGTACGGCTTTACTACGGATATTGAAACGGAAAGCTTTCCAAAGGGGCTTGACGAACAGACCGTGCGCGCGCTTTCTCTAAAAAAAAATGAGCCTGCTTTTCTTCTGGAATTTCGTTTAAAGGCGTTTGCAAAGTGGCAGCAGATGCAAGAGCCTAGTTGGGCTAATGTCTCAATGTCGCCGATCGATTATCAAGAAATGACCTATTATTCTGCTCCCAAGAAAAAACAATCGCTCAGCAGTTTGGATGAAGTGGATCCTGAGCTGATTAAGACGTTTGAAAAGCTTGGAATTCCTTTAGATGAGCAGAAGCGCTTGACTAATGTCGCTGTCGATGTCGTATTTGATTCGGTTTCCTTGGGCACGACGTTTCAGAAAACGCTTTCCGAGGCGGGCGTTGTGTTGTGCTCGATTTCAGAAGCGGTTCACCGCTATCCCGAATTGATTGAGAAATACTTGGGTAGTGTGGTGCCGATTGGGGACAATTATTATGCGGCTTTGAATTCTGCAGTGTTCTCTGACGGCTCTTTTGTCTATGTGCCAAAAGGGGTGCGCTCCCCAATTGAACTTTCTACCTATTTTCGGATTAATGATCGCACGAGTGGACAGTTTGAGCGGACGTTGATCATTGCAGAGGAAGATTCTTATGTGAGTTACCTTGAAGGGTGCACGGCACCTGCATTTGACACGAATCAATTGCATGCAGCGGTGGTTGAACTGGTTGCTTTGGATCGCGCAGAGATTAAGTATGCGACTGTACAGAATTGGTATGCGGGAAATCCTGAGACGGGAGCGGGCGGAATTTATAACTTTGTAACTAAGCGGGGAAGATGCAAGGGAGTGCGCTCGAAGATCTCCTGGACTCAGGTAGAAGCGGGCGCTGCGATTACTTGGAAATATCCGAGTTGTATCTTGGAAGGGGATGAGTCTGTGGGTGAATTTTACTCCGTTGCGCTGACCAATGGAAAGATGCAAGCAGATACGGGAACAAAGATGATCCATCTGGGAAAAAATACCCGCTCGACAATTATTTCTAAGGGGATCTCGGCAGATTGCTCTCATAATACCTATCGGGGCTTAGTTAAGATGGCTCCTCGGGCAGAGCAGGCTCGCAATTACACGCAGTGCGATTCGATGCTAGTCGGCAATCGGTGTTCAGCGAATACCTTTCCCTATATTGAAGTGGGAAATGCAAGTTCCCAGATTGAACATGAGGCTTCTACTTCGAAAATGAACGAGGAGCAATTGTTTTATTTGCAGTCGAGGGGGATTGCTCGTGAAAATGCGATTAATTTGATTGTAAATGGCTTTTGTAGGCAAGTGATTCAGGAGTTGCCGTTAGAATTTGCAGCTGAGGCTCAGAAACTCCTCACGCTTAAATTAGAACATTCAGTGGGGTAATAAGAGATGTTAGAAATTAAAGAATTGCATGCAGGCATTGATGGTAAACCTTTATTAAAGGGACTTAATTTGGTCATTTGCCCAGGTGAGATTCATGCAATCATGGGGCCTAATGGAGCTGGTAAATCGACATTGGCTAAAATCCTTTCTGGGGATCCGGCTTACGAAATCACTTCAGGGGAGATTTTATTTGAAGGGAAGAATTTAGCTGAACTCTCTCCAGAAGAGCGCGCGCATCTGGGCATTTTCTTAGGATTCCAATATCCTGTTGAAATTCCTGGGATTACCAATGAGCAATTTTTGCATGCAGCTCACAGCGCTCTTTATCAATCTAGAGGAAAAGTAGCTCTTTCTGAAGAGGCTTTTAGTCATTTACTTGATGAAAAAATTGCACTTGTTGAAGTGAAGAGTGAATTTAAGCAGCGCAATGTGAATGAAGGGTTTTCCGGAGGGGAAAAGAAGCGCAATGAGATCTTACAGATGGCTGTTTTGGAGCCGAAGTTAGCGATTCTTGATGAGACCGACTCAGGCCTTGATATTGATGCGATGCGGATTGTTGCAAAAGGAGTCAATCGGCTGTTAACGAAAGATAATGCTTTGTTATTAATCACCCATTATCAGCGTCTTCTTGATTATATATGCCCACACTATATTCATGTTGTAGTGGATGGAAAGGTTGTATTAACTGGAGGGCCAGAGATTGCTCTTGAGTTAGAGAAAAAGGGATATGATTGGCTCAATGAACAGGAAATGACTTCATGCTAACCTTTGCTTCCAACCTTCGTTCCCATTTTGAGGCTCGCAAGAGTCAAGATCTGCTTGATAGTTGGCGTCAAAAGGGATGGGAGCGTCTCAATGTCTTAGGCTTGCCGGATAAGACGCACAGCGCATTTCAATATGTGCCGTTGCGCGAGTTATATACACATTCCTTCGAACGTCCTCAAGAGCGAGAGGTCTCTAAAGAAGAGATTCTCTCCGCAGTCTATCCGGAATGCAGGGCTTCTTATGTGGTGTTTGTTGATGGCTCTTTGCGCACAGATTTATCAGATCTTTCAGGTCTTCCCTCATCGATTATTCTGCTTCCTTTAGCTGACGCATTTTCAACGTATGGAAATATCTTAAATTTCCGATTGCAGAAGACGCTCACAGATGAGAAAGATCCATTTGCTGCTTTGAATCTCGCATTGCATCCGAAGGGGGGATTTTTATTTATTCCGCCTCAATTGGAATTAAAAACGCCGATTCAGTGTGTACATGTCTCATCTTCAGAGTCTGCAACAGCTCTTTTGAGTCATCCGCGACTGCATGTATTCATCGGCGCTCATTCTCGAGTGAAATGGATCTGTTCTTCATCTGGCAATTCTGCTCATTTTTTTAATCACTACACTGATGTATCGATTGAAGAGGGGGCTAGCTTTCACTCTGTTCAGGTGATCCTTCCGCAAGAGAACAGTTGGCATTTTGAGACGCTACGCGCGACTGTCAAAAAAGATGGGCAGTTAAATGCCTTGAGTGTGACGACGGGAGCTAAAACGGTGCGGCAAGATTTCCGTGTGGCATTGGTAGCTCCGGGGGCTTCGGCGAAGCTTCAGGGGATTGCGATGTTAAACAAGAGTTGTCATTCTCATGTCCATGTGTTGATGGATCATCAAGCTCCGCATACAGAGTCCTCTCAACTGTTTAAAGGAATTTTAAATCACTTAAGCCGCTCGAGTTTCGAGGGAAAGATCTATGTACATCCAGAGGCGCAGAAAACCCAAGCTTATCAGTTAAATAACCATCTCATTTTAGAGGAAGGAGCAATGGCTTATGCAAAGCCAAATCTGGAAATTTTTGCTGATGATGTTAAAGCGTCCCATGGAGCTACTGTTGCTCAGATCGACCCTACTCAGCTTTTCTACCTCAAGACGCGGGGAATTGATCAGCAGTTGGCAAAACAGTTATTGATCTCTGGCTTTTGTCAAGAACTCTTAACACAAATTCCACATCTCTCGATTGCTCAAGAAATGCAAAGGATGTTAACTTCTTTTCTTCGAAAACATGAGGCATCCTGTGAGTAAAGAAGCGGAATTTAACGTTGGGAAGATTCGGCAGCAATTCCCGATGCTTTCCCAGAAGATGCATGGTAAGCCATTTATCTACTTTGATTCGGCAGCAACTTCACAAAAACCGCTTTCTGTCATCGATTCGATGTCTCGTTTTTATAAAGAGCAGTATGCAACGGTCAATCGGGCAGTATACGATTTTGCTTCTCAGGCAACCACACGGTATACAGATGCTAGACGCCAAGTTAAAGAATTTTTAAATGCCGCTTTTGTGGAAGAGATTGTTTTTACAAAGGGAACAACCGAAGCGATCAACCTTGTGGCTCATTCGTTTTGCAAGGCATTTGTGCAATCGGGCGATGAAGTTCTGATTTCAGAGATGGAGCATCATTCGAATATTGTTCCTTGGCAGATTGCATGTAAAGAAAGAGGCGCGCTGTTGAAAGTGATTTCGATTAATTCTCATGGGGAGTTGATCATGGAGGAATTTGAAAGGTTGCTCACCGATCGGACGCGGATGGTCAGCGTTGCTCACATTGCAAATTCCACAGGCACAGTCAATCCGATCGAGGAGATCATTAAGAAGGCGCACTCGAAGGGGGCCAAGGTGATGATCGATGGGGCCCAGAGTGCCGCTCATATGGTTGTTGATGTCCAAAAGCTGAATGCTGATTTCTATGCGTTTTCTGGGCATAAGGCATATGGACCTACCGGAATTGGAGTGTTGTATGGGAAGCGGAGCTTGTTAGAAAAAATGCCCCCCTATCAATCTGGTGGAGACATGATTGATCTGGTGTCACTTGATTCTTCAACATATCAACATCCCCCGGCACGTTTTGAAGCGGGCACTCCGATGATTGCTGAAGTGATTGGACTGTCTGAAGCTCTGCGTTTTATCGAATCGATTGGAAGGGAGCGGATTGAAGCTTGGATGCAAGATGTGTTGCAGCATGCAACAAAAAAATTGAGCGAGATTAAGGGGCTTAAGATTGTAGGAACCGCGCCTAAAAAATCGGGAATTATTAGTTTCACGGTAGAAGGGCTTCATCCGCTTGATATTGGCACGCTGCTTGATATCCGAGGGATTGCTGTCCGCACCGGGCATATGTGCGCCCAGCCCGCTTTAAAAGCTCTTGGCGTTACTTCATTAACGCGCATCTCATTTGGAATTTACAACACTTTCGAAGAAGTTGATTTTTTCGTTAAGGCTTTGAAGGAAGTGGTCTTGTTGTTGCGTCCAGCGTTATCTTATTAAGATGCAGCGCTCTTAAATTAAGAGCGCTGCGAGCACTTACGCTGCTTTTTCGTCTTGAGGAAGTTCTTCTTCAAAAAGAACGATTTCTATAGGTTGCGCTACTTTTGGCATTTGTGTGCCAATGGTGATATGAAAATCATGTCCCTTTAATAGAGGCTTGAGTCCATAGCTCGTGCGGAGATGTTCGAGCTCTGGTGCGGATACAGCTAACAGCCAGAGTTTTTTGAGTTTGTTGTCGCGAGAAATTTTTACGGTCCGCAGCTCTAAGACGTTAAAAGAAAATTCTTGGCCAAGTTCATGGATTTCCCAGATCTCATTTTCAATGAGTTCATTTTCATAGATTACGCTAATGTGCGCGCCGAT
>CAYWSY010000080.1:0-9344 GCA_964461105.1 uncultured bacterium | reverse complement strand
TTGTTGTCACCTCTTGATTATCAGTAACTTCTAGTTACCAAAGGTGACATTTCTATTTAACGGAAAGGTGACATTTCTAAAAAACGCCTACATTTTTATTATTTATATTGAAATAAAAGTGAATTGTTTTTATAATTGCATTAATAGCTAACAAATTAATGCCACTTTTAAAAAAACGACGAATTATGAAGACTAAACAAAATAACAGTCCTTCGGTGGGAGCGGCTTCTAAGCGAAGCTTCGCGCCTGCATGTCGTTTTTCTTCTTTACTATCTCTCCTCCTTTTAAGCCTGTAAGGGCTTAACATTTTTTATTAACAAATCACATTTTTTATAACTAAACATCCCGGAAAAAGACCCGAGATAAACGCTTTATTTCTGCTTGTATATTTCAAGTTTGAATAGAGCGATTGAATGATTTTTTAGGAGAGATAACAATGGATAAAACAATAGCAATTATTCCTGGCGATGGCATTGGGCCTGAAATTATGGCCGAGGCAATCAAAGTGTTGAAAGAGATCGAGTCACTTTTTGGCCATCGCTTCATCTACCACTACGCTGTCATCGGTGGTGCAGCATGGGATACTCATGGAATTCATTTCCCCCAAGAGACCGCTGACATCTGCGGAAATGCGGATGCAATTTTATTTGGTTCTGTAGGCGGACCGGTAAGCAGTCAGAGCAGTCCTAAATGGAAGGATTGTGAAAAGAATAGCATTTTGGCAATTCGTAGCCAGATGGGATTGAACTGCAATATCCGTCCTATTCAGGGGGTTGGCAATGACATAGATATTTTTTGCGTAAGGGAACTTTCCGAAGATGTCTACTTTGGCTCTCATGAAACATCGGGAAGCGTTGGAGAACGGGTCGCTCGAGACGTGATGATCTACAATGAATCGACGATTCGCCAAATTGCCCATCAGGTATTTCAGTTCGCAATGACGAGGAACAAAAAAGTCACATCAGTCGATAAGGCAAATGTTTTGGATTGCAGTAAATTGTGGAGAGAAGTTGTCGATGAGGTATCGAAACAATATCCCGAATGCAAAGTGGAACACATGCTGGTCGATAACTGCGCTATGCAATTGGCCAAAAATCCTCGGAACTTCGACGTCCTTTTTATGCCAAATTTGTTTGGAGACATTCTTTCTGATTTGGCCAGCATATGGGGTGGGTCGTTAGGAATGCTCCCTTCCGCTTCATTCAATAGACAAGGAAAGGGGCTGTATGAACCAGCGGGCGGAAGCGCGCCTGATATTGCAGGACAAGGAATTGCAAATCCGATCGGTCAAATCCTTTCGGCGGCCCTAATGCTTAAGTACTCATTTGGGATGGAAGCCGAACACGATGCAATTGTTGAGGCGGTACACAAGGCCATCAAAGCTGGGTATCGAACCAAGGACATCGCCGTATCGAAGAAATATTGCACAACGGCTCGCATGGGAGATGCCATAGCCAAGATCATTCGAAATAGGAAAATAGGGAGGGATATTTATGGCAACATCATGCGTTATGCCTTTTGCTTTTAAAGGGCATCAGATTGTTCCAAAGGAACAAGCAACTGTCAGTTTGGCTAGCCATAGCTTGCAATATGGGTCGACTTGCTTTGCAGGTATTCGAGGCTATGTGCGCAATGGGAAAGTCCGAATTTTTAGATTGCAGGATCATCACGAACGGTTAATGAACGCCTCAAAGATCATGGGATTTGGATTTCATATTTCCTATGAGGATTTTGAGCAAATCATTGCCCAATTGATTGAAGCTAATCGTCCTGAATCGGACTTTTATATTCGTCCCTTTCTCTACTCTGAAAATGAAGTGATTGGAGTGTGCTACAATGGACTCACCTTTGATCTTGGGGTTTATATGATCCCCTTGAACTCCTACTACCAGAGCGATAAGGGATTGAGGCTGACTATTTCTAGTTGGCAAAAGATCTCCGATGCTGCGATGTCAACAAAGGCTAAAGCTGGAGGCTGTTATGTGAACTCCTCTATGGCCACAACGGATGCCAGGGCTGCTGGATACGACGAAGCTTTGATGATGGATCACAATCAAAATATTGTTGAGGCCAGTGTTGCAAATCTTTTCATCGTTTACCGGGGAGAAGTTTTCACTCCTTCCGTAGGATCCGATGTATTGGAGGGCATCACAATGAGAACGATGATCGAGCTCCTCGAAGATCGAGGCTACAAGATCCGTTATGAACCGATCAGCCGATCGATGATCTACACCTGCGATGAGTTGTTTTTGACAGGGACGGCAGCTGGAGTCATTTTTGCGGATTCCGTGGACGGAAGAATCATTGGAAATGGAAGGGAAGGGCCTATTGCCAGAGCGGTCAGACAAGAGTTTCAAAGTGTGATCGAAATGGAGCACCCTAAATCAAAGGGCTGGGTATCAGAGTTTTCTATATCGGAGGTATGTCATGAAACATGTTCGTATATTTGATACGACTCTCCGAGATGGAGAACAAGCGCCAGGGTTTGCCATGCAGAAAGAGGAAAAAGTGGCCTTCGCTAAAAGACTTGAAGCTCTTGGTGTCGATGTGATTGAAGCTGGCTTTCCGATTGCCTCACCGCAGGATTTTGAATCTGTTCAAGCGATCGCAGAAAGCTGTCAAAATGTAGAGGTGTGTGCTTTGGCTCGGTGTAATGAAAAGGATATTGATTGTGCGATTCGAGCTTTGGAAAAGGCCGCTCGCCCACGTATTCATGTTTTTATTGCTACTAGCGAGATCCATATGCAGCATAAATTGAAGATGACTCGGGAAGAGGTCATTAAAAAGGCGATCAAAGGCGTAAGCCAAGCTAGAGGCTTTACTTCTAGGGTTGAGTTTTCCGCCGAAGATGCCTCTAGGACCGATCGGGAGTTTCTCGTAGAGGTTCTTGAAGCTGTCATTGCAGCTGGTGCTGATGTGGTCAATATCCCTGATACAGTGGGGTACATGACTCCGGAGGAATATGGAGATTTGATTGCATACGTAAGTGGAAATGTGAAGGGAATTGAAAAGGCTATCATTTCAACCCACTGCCATGATGATTTGGGACTTGCTGTGGCTAACAGCCTTACGGGAGTGTTGAGAGGTGCTGGGCAAATCGAGTGCACGATTAACGGGGTAGGAGAAAGAGCTGGAAATGCAGCTTTAGAAGAGGTCGTAATGGCTATGAAGACCAAAAGCGACATCTATGGAGCCCAAACCTCGATTCACACGCCGGGACTCGTCGGCATAAGCCAAGCTTTGAGTGAAATTACGGGATATAAAGCGCCTCCCAATAAGGCTATTGTTGGGAAAAATGCTTTTGCGCATGGTTCTGGGATCCATCAGCACGGAATGCTGTCGAATCATCAGACCTACGAAATCATGGATCCGAAAGATGTGGGCTTTGAATCGACTGAGATCGTCTTAAGCAAACATTCTGGGAAACATGCTTTGATCTATCGGCTACAGCAGTTGGGAATTGACGTTGGAGCCTTTATAGATGAGCTGTTTGTTTCCTTCAAAGATCTTGCAGACCGCAAGAAATGCGTCTATGACGAAGACTTAATTATTTTGGTAAAACGGTTTAATACATAAGGAGGATTTATGAAGAAGGATAGTTGGTGGGATGGCAATGACGAAGTTCTCAAACGAGCTGCCGATTTGTTATTACAGGGTGGTAAAACGATCGTTACGCCGACGAAGGTGGGATACATTATCGCAACGGCTGATCGTGCGGGATTGGAAAGAAAATTTGTATTGAAGGGACGGCCACGTACCAAGCCAGGCGTGGTGCTTTGCAGCAGCATCGAGCAGGTAGAGAAGCTGGCACAAATGAATGAGGAAATTAAACGCCTTTATAAGGCTTGTGAAGGAAAGGATATTTTGCTTGGCTGCATCTTACCGTGGCAGTCTAGCGCTATAGACCGATATATTCCTGCTGACGGCTCTCGCGAACTCATTATGGACAGTCGCAATACCAGTTGTTTTGTGATCTGTTTTGGGAAACCGTCGGAAACGATTTGTCGACTGTTGTGGGAGGATCATCAACGTCTAGTTTTTGCTTCATCAGCAAACCCCTCCGGGAAAGGAAATCGCGGTCAATTGGAAGGAGTTGGTGAGCAGATCTTGAATGGCGTCGACATGGCTATTTATGCTGATGATTATGTGGCAAAGCAACAACCCAATGAAGATGCAAGTACCCGTTATGAACAGGGGGTAATGGTCTCGATGGTAGATCCGAATGGCCAACTTATGGATGTTCCAACTGTGATTCGGAAGGGGCTTGCTGTTGAGAAAATTATGCTGGAGATGAGCTCTATTTGGAAACAGTTTGATTATCGACAAGGTGCTTATTATTAATGAAGAGAATGGGTGTCGAGAAAAATATTTTTTCGATGCCTTTCATCAAAAGCATTGATCTTATCGAGTTGTGAGAGCAGGTAGTCGAGGTTATCAATTTCGTTAATCAAAGCATGTTTGTCGTAGCCGTTAATCTCGAAAGAATAACTTGTTTCATTGGGAAGGGTCATTTTTTGCCCTACGAGATCTACATCGACGATATATTCCGTACTCTGTTTTTCAGCAGCGAAAATATGTTCGATAAGCTCCGCATCAAGCACTAGAGGCAATAAGTGGTTTTTAACTGCATTGCTGTAGAAAATGTCGCCAAAACTGGGCGCAATGATCACTCGGATGCCATAGTCGACAAGTGACCAGGCGGCGTGTTCTCGGGAACTGCCGCAGCCAAAATTGCGGCGTGTAACAATGATTTTGGCTTGGGCATATTTTTTCAGGTTCATTGGAAAAGAAGGGTCCATTTTCCGCATATCGGTAAAAAGATGTTCTCCCAGGCCATGTGTCACAGTAGTCGTAAGATATTTTGCCGGAAGAATCAAATCAGTATTGATATCTGCAAAGGGCAGTGGAAGAATTTGGGATTTAAGTTCTCTCATAAAAATTTCCTCACATCCACGATCTTTCCCTCGACTGCCGCGGCCGCAGCCATGATCGGGCTCATCAAATGGGAAAGAGCTCCAGGACCCTGTCTGCCGATAAAATTTCGATTGCTTGTGCTGGCAACCCGTTTTCCAGGAGGGCATTTGTCTTCATTCATTCCTAGGCACATGCTGCAACCAGGCTGCCGGAAGTCGGCGCCCGCTTCGATAAAGATGCGATCCAAGCCTTCTTCAATCATTTGCTTACAGACTGCTTCACTGCCTGGCACGACATAGACCGTCACACCTTTAGCCACCCTTTTGCCTTTTAAAATCTTCGCCGCTTCTCGATAATCGGAGATTCTGGAGTTCGTACAAGAACCCAGAAACACATAATCGATAGGAACTCCCTCTAAAGATTGCCCAGCTTTAAGACGCATATACTCCAAGGATTTCTTCGCTAATTCACCCTCCTCTGGAATCATCGATTCTAGGCTAGGAATCCCCTGATCGATCCCGATTGACTGGCCTGGGGTCGTTCCCCAAGTGACAATGGGAGTGAGATGGTCTAATTCGATTTCTACAGTACGGTCGTATGTCGATTGGTCTGTGCTTGCCAAAGACTTCCAGTGAGCTAATGCACGATTCCACTGAAACCCTTTTGGCGCGCCTAACTTGCCCTTCATATACTCATAGGTAATTTCATCGGGAGAGACAAGTCCTGCCTTAGCGCCGCACTCGATACTCATGTTGCAAATGGTCATCCGCTGTTCCATCGATAATTTCTGAATGACAGGGCCACAATATTCAAGCACATACCCATTGGCTCCATGAACACCAATGACTTGGATAAGCTTGAGGATCATATCTTTTGCCGTGATGCCTCTTCCTAAATGCCCATTGAACTGGACTTTCATTGTTTTAGGCTTGGGTAGTAAAAGGCATCCAGTTGCCATTACATAGCTAATTTCGGTAGTGCCTATTCCTAAGGCAAGGGCTCCAAAAGCTCCATGAGTTGAGGTGTGGCTGTCTCCACAGACAATTGTCATACCTGGTTGTGTTAGTCCTTGTTCTGGTCCGATGATGTGGACAATCCCTTGACGTCCACTTCCCATATCCCAAAGTTTGACTCCAAAATCTTCACAGTTCCTTCGAAGTGTTAGAATTTGATTCCGGCTCACTAGGCTAGGAAGGCTTTCGCGGTCGGCGGTTGTCGAAACATTATGGTCTACCGTTGCAATGGTTCGTTCTAAAGCATGAATTTTCAATCCTCTTTTTCTCAAAACATCAAATGCTTGTGGGGAGGTAACTTCATGAAGAAGATGAAGATCAATTGAGAGAATGTCCGGGAACTCTTCTTTGCTTTCTACAATATGTAGATCCCAGATTTTATTAATAATGTTTCTCTTCATGGAAGCGGCGGCTTTTCAATTTATAGTGATGTCTGTATTATCTATAAAGAAAACCGCTGAGATTTTCCAGACTTTTTATTTTTGAACGGTACCAGCCCCCCTGCACCCTCTTAAAGAGGTTCTATTTTGTAGGAGGGAGTTAAGATCTAAGGGATTCTCTCGGTCAAGGGGCATGTTTTATTGCTCTACCTCCCTCTTCCCTCTGACTTTGTGAGGTCGGGTAAAAAAAGCGCTTGACAAAGCGTTAAATTTAATTTTAAAATTTGCAACTTCAATTTCATTGGAGTTGATCATGCTGCGGTCTCTGATTGTCTTTTTTTGCCTGATTACCCCATTTTGCCTCGGCTCAGAATCGATCAATTCGATTGCCGTTTTCGAAGGAGATCCTTCAGGAAACATCGCCGGAGCCGTCAATGTCATGACGGGCGATTTTTTCATTTCAGAACAAGATATTACCGTTGCAGGGATTGAGCCCATTCAGCTTCCCCGCTCTCACCTCAGTACTCTTGCAGATACAACTGATGCCGGGTGGAGTTTTGCATGGAGAAGTCACATCCTCTATCGCCCAGTCACACTAAAGCAATTTGATCGCTGTGGATTGGTTCATGTATTTAATCCCAATGGAGCCTGCCTTAACTACTGTTCCACTCAACTCCAAGACTCAAAACCCAAAGATCATACTCCAGGCCGATTTTACTTAAGTCCACAAAGTAATAAAACAGCGTTGACCAATTCTGCACATGGAATGATCGGAGGAAAATCAAATTGGAAAAACAGTAAAGCCATCCTTTCCAAAGACTCAAAGACAATTAAACTACAACTCGGCGACGGTTCTTCTCGAAAATATAAACAGATGGGGAAGGAAAACAAATTTAAGCACCGTCAATATGCCCTTGCATCCACAACCCTTCCGACAGGAAATATCATCCATTATAAGTACAACAAGCACTATCAGATCGAAGAAATTTACACCACAAATCCCTCGGGAACCAAATGCTACGCTTCCTTGAAAGTCCAATCTCGCCTTCATGAAAAAAATCGAAATGCCTTTGATCTTATTACCAGTGACGCAAGGACCTATTATCTAGAAAATCAACGCCTCAAACCGCAACACAAGGAATACTTCGTCCAAAAAAAATTTATTCCGCCTGAAGCACCTCCTGAAACGTACGAATATTCCTATAACAAAGAAACCGGCACTCCACGTTTGGGCATCCGGTCATTCTCCAACGACCGCACCCTTCACGTCACCTACTATACCGCCCCACACACACACATCGGCCCCCACTCCATCCGCATTAAAAACTCAGAAGATCCCCGCATCAATCGCGTCAGCCAATTGTCAGCCCCCGTCGGCACTGATCAGAGCCTCATCCCCATCCACTCCTTTTTCTATAACCCAGGGGTTCCTGAAAAAAGCGGAGGGACAACCGATGTCTATGATGCCTACTGGAATAAAACAGTGTACCACTACTCAGCTCATTTCCGAATCGACCTGATCCAACGCACTGAAAACATCGAAGGAAATCACGTCCTTCTTAATTCAGAAAAAATCGTGTGGGGATCCCCTGATTCCAAAGATGCAGGGAACCTCATTTGCAGAACCCTTCTCAACGAACAATCCCATCCCATCTTCTCCCACCATTTCATTTACGATAAACACGGCAATGTTCTCCAAGAAAGATTCCAAGGTAACCTCACAGGACAAACCTCTTCCCCCTTAACCCTTCAATCAAACGGGATCCCTACCCCAGGCACCGCCGATCTCTACGTCAAACATCATACGTACAGCACCGACGGCCGCAATCTCCTCATCAAAGAGGAACTCGAAAATGGAAAAACAACCCTATTTTCCTATCTCCCTGGAACCTCCCACCTCACCTCGAAACTCATTCTCGACCATGGACACATCACACAGCGTCAATTCTATGAATATGATGCAGATTATATTTGCATCAAAGAAATCCTAGACGATGGCTCTACAACATCCCAAGACGATCTTACAGGCGTCACACAACGCAGGGTCAAAATCATTCACCCCCGCCAAGTCAATCCCTATATCGGATTTCCAGAACTCATCGAAGAATACTATGAAGAAAATAACCAGCTCATCCTCCTCAACCAAACGCGCCTCACATACAACGCTCAAGGACGCGTCACACTCAAAGAGATCTACGACTCAACCGGACAATTCCGCTATCACCTTCTGACAGAATACAACTTCAAAGGCCAGCTCATTAAAGAACAAAACGCCATCGGGCAAGAAGCCTCATACGCATATGACGATAACAGCAATCAAATCTTCTCATCAGATTTTAGCGGTAAACGCTCTAAGAAAATGACTTATGATTTTTCTAACCGCCTGTTAAAAACAGAAGAAACAACCTGGGATGGGATGACCAGGTCCACCCATTTTCGATACGATTACAAAAACAACAGAATTGCGACAATTGATCCCTTTGGCAATGAAACCCGCTTTGAATACAACGCCCTTGACAAACCCATTGCCATCTATGCTCCCGCCATTCTCGATCACAATAAAAACATCTCCCACCCCATAAGCTACGCCACATACAATGGCATTGGCCATAAAATTACAGAGACCAATTTCAAAGGACTCACAATAAAAACAGAGTATAACGCGTTGGGAAAACCAACCCACATCGAGCACCCCGATGGCACAACAGAAACCTTGATCTACAATACAGATGGAACCCTCCGTGAGGCCATCAACCAAGAGGGAACAAAAACCAACTACACCTACGACATCCACGGCAGAGAAACCTGCAAAACCATCTATTCCAGATCAGATGAGCTCCTATCCACAGAAACCTCCCGTTACAGCAACTTCCATCTCATCGAAACCACAGATCAGGCAGGAAACAAGACAACCTATACATACGACGGCGCAGGAAGAAAAATTGCAGAAGAATTCCATCATCTCGATTTCATCGAACGCACAGAATATACTGTGTCCACTTCAAAGTTAGAGAAATTTCAAACTCAGCGCTTCAAT
>CAYWSY010000079.1:0-9419 GCA_964461105.1 uncultured bacterium | reverse complement strand
AAAATTACCCATGCTTTTTCTATCCTACCATCCTATTATCCTGTTATTTTTTTTGGTTCTAATTTAGGGTGCCTTTGAACCGGAAGGGGTATATTCTATGTTAGGCTGAATGTCGACATCTTAGTAGTCTGTAAGAAATTTCGCTCTTGATGGGAAACTTGTTAATTATCCTTTATACGCAATCAGTCTTTTTCCTCGTTTTCGACAAAAAAACTGATACTTAAATAACTCACAACACTTTCTTAAAGTAATCGATTGTAGCCTTTAACCCTTGTTCAAGTTGGATGCGTGGCTCCCAGCAAAGCTTTTCCCGCGCAAGACTAATATCTGGCCGGCGCTGCTTAGGATCATCGCTTGGCAACGAACAAAATTTGATGGTGGAATTCGATTCAGTTAATTCAAGCACAAGCTGAGCTAGCTCCAGCATTTGAAATTCGACGGGATTACCGAGATTGACGGGCCCTGTGATCTCTTCTTTCGAACCCATCAATGCAATAAAGCCATCGATAAGGTCATCTACATAACAGAACGATCGTGTTTGTGTCCCATCGCCATAAATGGTGATCGGCTCTCCCTTAAGCGCTTGAACGATAAAGTTGGATACAACTCTACCATCATTAGGATGCATCCGGGGGCCGTAAGTATTAAAAATACGACCAACTTTAATAGGGATCTGATATTGGCGATGATAATCAAAAAAAAGAGTTTCAGCGCATCGCTTCCCCTCATCATAGCATGAGCGTAATCCAATCGGATTCACATATCCCCAGTAGCTCTCTTGCTGAGGATGGACTTGGGGATCTCCGTAAACTTCACTTGTCGAAGCTTGAAAGATTTTTGCTTTGAGTCGTTTAGCTAAATCCAGCACGTTGATCGCACCATGGACGTTTGTCTTAATAGTTTGAACGGGATCAAATTGATAATGCACAGGGGATGCAGGACACGCAAGATTGAAAATCTCATCAACCTGAACTTGCAATGGCTGACAGATGTCGTGACGGATAAGCTCGAAGTAGGGATGATTGATAAACGAAGCGAGGTTATCTTTATTCCCCGTGTAGAAATTATCGACGCAAAGAACTTCATGACCCGCATTTAATAACCGCTCACACAGATGTGAGCCTAAAAATCCAGCTCCGCCCGTGACCAAAATCCGTTTACGTGGTTGATTTTCCATCATTACCTTCTATCCTCACAACAGACAAACGCTGCGCTGACATTTTGGCGCGTTGATTCCCATTCTAGATAAGCGCTTAACTCTTGCCTTTTCTCTTCACAGGTTGTCACAACGGCAACATCAACGTTACTCAACAAAGCGTGGGCTTCAGCAAATTGAGGTAGAGCTTTACTGTAAATGAGCACAGTGTCATAGCGAGTCTTAACGTAGCTGAGCAGCGCTTGAAATTTAGGATGTCGCAATAGTTCAACACTATGGAACGAAGTCGAGCCACTCGGCAGATAATCATACGCTCCATGATGGCGGATCGGAAGAGTTGTTACTTCATCATGCAGATAGTGCCACAGTCCTGGGACCTCGTGCGCATGGACGGCATCGAACACGTAATGAATAACGAGAACTTTAGATCCCTGAAGGCTTAAGAGCTCCGCTAAATTATGGGAATAATCAGGATTTTTCCCGCCGATGAGCGCTACGGTTACAGGCTTGGCATGTGATGTTGTGATCAGTTGACAGATGCGCCTTAGAGTTTCTATGTCATGTTCCACTAATTCAGAAAGTAGGCCCCCGCAATAAAGAGAGAGTTTGCCTAAGCTTCGATAGCCACATAAAAGAAGTGTATCATGAGAAACTGGCATCCCCTGCAAAAGAGCTTTGCATAGATGAAAAAAATAGGTCGCTCCTGCAGCTAAAAACGCTGCGATGATAGAAAAAAGCACAAGACGCGGGGCCTTAGGAAGAACGGGAATCGTTGCGCGATCTAAAGCTTTTGAACTTGCTTGAAAGAGGTTCTGTTCAATGTTTTTAGATTCCGCAAGTTGTGTCAAGCCCTCTATCATATGCATGCCCATCTCTTTTTTGAGCATAAGCAAATTCTCTCGGCGCCACTTTTCAGGAAGATCTTCCATCTCTTCATTGATCTCTTCGAGCTTTTCTTTAATTAACCCTTTTTCTTGAATGAGCAAACCCATCGTTGTCTTCTGTAAAGAGAGGATCTTATCTTCGATCAATCGGGTGCGCAATGTAATGAGATCGATGGTTTGCTTTAAGTGTGTTTTAATAAATCGCTTCTGGTTATCAAGGGCATTGCGCAAATGCTCTTGCTCTCTTGGAGAGCGATTATGGGCATCTTTCAGCAAAATGGCAGTGTCGCTGGCTTTGCCTACAAGATCAAGCGTTACAGGATCAGATAAAATCGTGGTGATCGAGCTAAGCTCAAAATTCGGATTAGACAGTTCATCTAAGAGATAAATCAACTGTCGCAGCTGAGCTTGCTCTGCGTCTCTAATTGTATTATAATTTAAGTAGAGGGATTGGGCGTTTTCCAATGTCAATCCAGCAAATTCTTGATCGTACTCCTCGCTTGGCCCTCCTGTAGTTAACCATCCTCCAAATAATTGAGCCCCTCCTTGAGACACCAATCGTTGATGCTCGAGATCCACAGCAAACAGATCCCCTTCCCATTCCGCTTTTTTTTCTTCTAATGGAGTGATAAACGCGTTGGACCCAGCTTGAGCCGCTACACCTTTGTGATTTTTCTTCAAATGAATCTCTTGCGGACCTTGCGCAGTAAGCGCTCCTCTTTTCGAAAGAAACACATCTTTCCCTCGATCTGCACGGTTCATGACAACTTGATCCATCGGCATTCCTTGAAGCCGTTTTAATTCCAAATCGACATCAAAAAGTTTTGAAGTGAACAACTTGCGGGGCTGGCTAAGCATCTCCATTTCTTGATAAAGACTAAAATAGCCCCCTGTGTTCAGATTACTTTTGAGATAACAGACGTGCTCCTGTAATGATTCATCCCAGCTTTGAGTGAGTTCCTGCTGTCTTTTGTCCAAATAGTTTCGCTGGGTTCCAATCAACTCTTCATTTTCTGTGTGCAAAAACTGCTGATAGGTTGCCATCACTTGGTTTAAAAACAGAGCCGCTAGAAATCGATCTCGGTGAAGAAATGTAAGCCCTAAAATGTTGCGATCTAATTTAAAGGGTTTCACTTCAAATGATTTGCGAACACTCTCAACTGCAGCTTCCCAAGGGAAAAGGGTCATTTGATAGAGTTTGTGATAGCGTACTCCTTTCGGAAAGTCGGTAAGCGTTGCTCTCACATTTGCAAAAGAAAAAGGCTGATCTAAATTCCATCGACCCACGAGCTGTTTGCGCGCATCAAATACCTCAAAACTCAACGCATCGACAGGCTTAATATAAAAAACTGTTGCCGTTTCCACTTCATATGCGACTTTCTCAAAGCGAAAGGAGTGTAAAGGGGAAATCTCTTTACCACATTCAGCATACAAATTATCGATGACTGTATGGATCACCTGAGTAAGCCAGAGTTGGTCTGTGCATTGAATTTGCAGTCCTAACTTCTCAACAACGGAGCGCAAAATGGTGCGCGATTGCATGACGGAAGCTGCCCCAGAGTCCCCTCCTCCTGTTGCAACACCTTGAAACAGATCCTTCAAACGAAGTCCTGAATCGCCCGTGTTACTTGTCTGCTTAAAAGAAGCTTGAGCCACATATTTCGGCTCCCGAACAGATAACAAACAAAATGCTATCATAGCCCCCAGAATCACAACTCCAATGAGCTGAGAGCGGAGTTTGCGAAATAATCGTTTCAGATCGGCAACACCGATGATGATTTCATCATTAGCTAAAGGCGTCATGGGCTAATATCAATTCCTTTGATCCCTTTCGAAATCAGTTCAAGAGCAATAAAGGTTGGCAGGAGCTGATTGACAAACCGATTCCATTCGGTCATTGGCGTTGCTGCGACAAATACAATATCCCCCGGAATCAGTAGCATGCTGTCGTTAGGCAATCGAACGACATGCTCCCAATTGAGCGTGTAAATTTTAGGGTGTTGAATGTTGCCTCGAATGACTTGGATATAAGAGCGATCGCCCGCTGTTGTAATTCCGCCTGCTTCAGCAAGTGCTTTGCGCAATGTCATAAATCCATCGGGGATTTCAACAACTCGTTCCTTTCCCACTTCTCCTAAGACCATCAACGTAGAGGCCGAAGGATCAGCAATATAGACCTTATCCCCTCCACGCATCACGACGTTCTGCTGCATGTCCCCCTCCTTTAACAATTTGTAGAGGTCAACAGGGAGCATTTTGTCTTCACGCACCACGTAGCTTTTAAAAAGATTTGCATTTGTCGGCACCCTGGCAACAGCCAGTGTTTCAAATAAACGAAGGCGACCATCGATAGGCACACTCGGGACACCAACAAGGCCTGCGAGTTCAACCTTGCGCTCGATCCGATCTTTATATGCTAGAAAAACATCGATATCGCGAATTTGCATACGATAGTGCTCTTGAATCAATGCGCGAGCCTTCGAGAGAGTAAGACCTGCCACAAGAATCGGCTGCAAATCGGGAAGTTGCACCATCCCATTACTCACAGTAAAACCCACTGTAGCTCCAATGTGCTGTACGGCGTCTGTTAAATCTTTTCGGGAAGGGTGATAGAGCGCGATATTAAGCACATCGCCATCATTGATTGTGTCTTCATAATCTTCTAACAAGCTCGGGTCTAAATCATCGTTCGATTTACCTTCCATCTGCAAAATCGAAAACTTTCCTTCTCGGATCCGATAGGAGTCGATTACAAATTCATCAGCGCCTAAAACGTCATTACCTCGATAGGGAGCATTCGTACATGCGCAAGTGAGAATAAGAAGGAAGGAGTAGCAGAAAAGCAAGATGTTTCGGTACAACATAAATCATCATCTTTGGTAAATTGAGAATCATCTGCACTAGCCGGTAATTTTTCAAGTAAATATGTACAGAAAAAACATTTTGATCACAGGGGCTGCAGGTTTTATCGGCTTCCATCTGGCACAAGCACTTCACCAAAGAGGGGATTTTGTCATTGGCTGCGATCATTTTAATACTTATTACGATATTCGCCTGAAACATGCGCGCACAGCACAGCTCGGGCTACACGGCATCACGGTGCATCCACTAGATATCTGTTCGCCAGGTGCACTTCAGCAGCTCATTACTTCCAACTCAATTACCCACGTCCTTCATCTGGCAGCTCAAGCGGGCGTGCGCCACTCGATGGAACATCCAGAAAGTTATGTTCACAGCAATCTCAATGGCTTTTTTCATGTTCTCGAAGCCCTCCGGTATTCCCCTGGGGTCAAATTGATCTATGCCTCTTCCTCTTCCGTCTATGGCACGAATCCAGAGATTCCTTTTAGCGAATCTGCTAGAACAGATTCCCCTGCTAGTTTTTACGGTGCTACAAAAAAATGCAATGAAATCACGGCTACGACCTATCACCATCTGTACAACATTCCTTGCACGGGATTGCGCTTCTTTACCGTTTATGGTCCTTGGGGACGGCCTGACATGGCCTATTTTTCCTTTACTCGAGCCATCCTCGAAGGAAAACCCATCCCTGTTTTTGGTGAAGGGAAGCTCATGCGAGATTATACTTATATCGATGACATCGCTAGAGGAACCATCGCGGCAATCGATCTCGGCGCACCTCTTGAAATCTTTAATCTTGGAAATCACCACCCGGAAAGCGTCCTTGATCTTGTTTCAACACTTGAAACTCTACTAGGCAAAAAAGCAAAGATCGAGTTTAAACCAATGCCTCTTGGCGATGTGCCATGCACTTATGCTGACATCTCTAAAAGCCAGCAAATGCTTGGGTTTAAACCGACAGTTCCCCTGAAAGAGGGATTGGGGCACTTCGTCAATTGGTATCAAAGCTATTACAATAGCTAAAAAACATCTTGTCAAAATAAAAATAATTTTAGATGGTCAGTTCAAAACAAGGAATTGACCTACCCATGTCACTACGCAACATTCTATACGCTCTTTTGACGTTAGCTCCGCTGGCTCTTTGCGCTGAGGAAAATCCTCCAGCTCCCAAAGAGCAATTTCAAGGACCCGATCATCTCTTTATTGGTCCTGGTATTTTTAATGTGGATAAACACAAACGGCGCTTTGCCACTCAACTGGAATACCGCTGGGATTTGAATTGTTACAATGTTCGTCCGCTCGTTGGACTCTTGATGAATACAGATCAGAGCACCTACGCTTACGGTGGGGTCTCTTATGATATTTTCTTAGGAAAGTACTTTGTCTTAACGCCTAGTTTCGCAGGAGGATTATACGCAAAAGGGCGAGGAAGAAATCTTGGATTTCCTTTCAACTTTCGCTCTGCCCTTGAAATCGCGTATATCTTCTCAGACCAAATGCGTTTTGGCGCTCAATTCAGCCATATTTCGAATGCAAGCCTAGGGCATCGCAATCCAGGGGTTGATTCATTGATTTTCTTTTTTGGAATTCCTTTTGCAAATGTCAAAAAAGCAAAAAGTTAGTTCGTTAAGACCTCACCGGAGGGATAAACAAAACCGCATCGCCGTTTTTTAGCGGAGCTTCCCAAGGAACCATTTGAGCATTCACGGCAACTTGGACTTGAGACTCAGAAAACTGAAACCGATGGCGCTCTTTTAATTCTGCAAAAAGATCTCTTGCAGTGTCTGCATGCGAATCGATCTTCTCTTCAGGAAGACCCCGTTCTTGCCTGAGCACTGCATAATAGACCACTCTGAAATTTTTCATTTACACCCTTCGGTTAACCTAAGAATGTAAAAAAATATATTTAATTCGCAATGCTATTTTTCAACTATAAAGAAAATGCCTCAGGAAAATAGTCGATCAAATCAGATGCAGTCACACAGTACGACGTTAAATCATCCGCTGCACATTCTCCTGCAACACCATGCAAAGCCGCAGCAAGAACAGAGGCGCTTAACAGATCCATACCTTGTGCAATGAGCGCCGCCACCATTCCAGTTAACACGTCGCCCGATCCTGCCGTTGCCATCCCAGGATCTCCTGCTGCCACAATGATCGGTTTGGTGTCAGGGTGAAAAACCACAGTAGGGGCGCCTTTTAAAATCAAGGTTACCTCTTTTTTCTCAACATATTCTTGAACGTCAGCAAAGGTAAAGGGCTCATGCTCTTGTTTGAGCAAACGGGCCATCTCCCCATGATGAGGTGTTAAAACCGTCTGAGCTGGTATTTTCCAGGAAGAAGACTCGGCTAAAAAGAACAGAGCGTCCGCATCAATCACACATGGGATGTTGACTTGAGACAACAAACTCTTTACCGCTTTTTTAGATTCCTTATCCCTTCCCATCCCAGGGCCAATAAATAATGCCTTGGCTCGAAGCGCCTCAGTTAATATCCGATCCTCATCTTCCCGATTCCACCCTTCCCGAATCAGCTCGTATGGGGCTGCTGACAACTGGGATTCAATACCGTAGGGGTGAAATAGACGCACCAGTCCCGCTCCTGAACGAAGCGCTGCCGTACACGAAAGGAGCGCAGCTCCCGGCATGCTTGCGGATCCTGCAACGCCTAACACATAACCTGCTTCATATTTGTGCCGCGTGCGATGCATGGGAGGCAAGAGATCGGAAATCGCAGTCAACTGAAAGAGCATAGCTTCTGTCTTTGCATCGTTGATGTAGGCTTCTTTTAAACCAAATGAAGCATAAACAAGTTGTCCGACATAATTCCACCCGTCGCCAATAAAAAAACCTATCTTAGGCAAGCCAAGGTAAATCGTTAGATCTGCGTGGATTGCAACGGTTTCCACAGCGCCAGTATCTCCGTTCACTCCAGATGGAATATCGATTGCAATGATGGGAAGCCCGCATTCATTTGCAGCAACAATCGCCTGAGCTAGCACCCCTTCTGCCTTTCCATGAAACCCTGTCCCTACAAGACCATCTAAAATCACCCCTTGAGGCTCAAATTGAAACGCTTGTTCATTCCGAACAAAGTGAACCTTTCCTCCTTGCTTGACAAACAGATCATGCATGGCACGACATAAAGGACCACAGGTATCCAAAGAATAAATGTGATAAGCAAGAACAGTAAATCCTTTCTGAAGAAGCAATCGCCCTGCAACATAAGCATCGCCGCCATTATTTCCTTTCCCGATCAGCAATGTGACCACTTTAGGAAGGTCATGGATCGAAAGAAACCTCTCAACGTGAGAGGCGATTGCGGCGCCAGCATTTTCCATGAACTCAGTTTCAGAGGCTCCTTCAGCATAAGCCATCCCTTCAATGCGCGCCATTTCATGAGCGCTTACAACTCTTCTTCCATCAATCATAGGTGCTCTTCCTTAATTGCCCGTTGCAAGAGTGACTTGACTGCATCGCGTGGGTTTAACTTCTCATAGAGAATTGAATAAACGGCTTGAGTGATAGGAACTGGAATCTTAGCTTGTGTCGCTAATTGAAGCGCGGAGACACATGTATATGCACCTTCCACAACCATTCCAATTTTCTCCTGGGCTTGCAAAGGATCTTGCCCTTCGGCAATTTTCCTACCGAACATATAATTGCGACTTAATGTTGATAAACAGGTCACACACAGATCCCCCATTCCAGAAAGTCCATTGAGCGTTTCAGGATTGCACCCTTTTGTCACTGCAAGTTTGCGAATCTCATGCAATCCGCGCGTCATCAACGCCGCTTTTGTGTTATCCCCAAATCCTAGCCCATCAGAAATACCACATGCAATGGCAATAATGTTTTTCATAGCCCCACCAAAAGCGACTCCATTGACATCAGCATTGGGATAGATTCTGAAATAAGGGGTGGTGAAGATCTCAACGATCTGATGCATGATCGCAGGATCATATGAGGCACAAATTACTGCAGTTGGCAGTTTGTGGATCACCTCTTCTGCATGACTAGGACCGCTGAGCACGCAAATGTTAGAGCGCTTTTCTTCTCCCAACACTTGAACAACGACATCGGGTAGCAAAAGGCCACTGTTCTGCTCAATTCCTTTGGAAGTAATGACAATCGGACATCTTACGTTCCCAAGCGCGCGGAGTTGTTCAAAGACCGGTCGTACCCCCTTAGAGGTTACCGATTCGACAATAAGCTCTGCCCCTTCAATCGCTTGACTTAAATCTGTTGTAAACGAGAGGGAGTCATGAGCTTTAGAGCCGGGAAGTTTCGGATGCTCCCTGTTTTGGATAAGCTCTTGTGCACACTCACGATCGATCGTCCATAATTTCACATCATGACCGTTAGAAGCTAGTAGGTTGGCAAGACAATACCCCCATGTTCCAGCTCCCAAATAAGCAATGCGCATACGTTACCTCTTTAAAGTGTGATTACTAGTACAGTTTAAACAAAGTTCTTGCTGTTTGGGCTGTGTCAAAACCGCAAGAACTTTTGAAACAG
>CAYWSY010000078.1:0-9434 GCA_964461105.1 uncultured bacterium | reverse complement strand
GGATTTACAGTCGGTGTATCATTCTTAACTAGAGTTAGCCAGCTCACACAGCCTCGATAGAATCAATATCTTAAAGAAGGCTCCATTATGCTGGCTCCCCCTTTTACGCCAGTTGAATTTGGCCAAGTGCGTAAAATCTGCGTAATTTACGGATTGACAACGTACCACTATATTGGCACACTATATGATATATAGGCAAAAGGGAGCGAGAATGAAGCAATACATCGCCTACCGAGGAACCGAATTTACGATTGAATGGTATTTTGATCCCAAAGGGGAATCTCAAGCGCTGGAATATTTTGAAAAACAGCCCAAAGACAAGCAACGAAAATTGCTCAATCTTTTTCGATTAATGGGTGAGCAGGGGAAAATTTTTGATCAAACCAAATTTCGGAATGAAGGGGATAAAATCTATGCATTTAAGCCCCAGCCCGACCGTTATCTGTGCTTTTTCTTCCGAGACGGTAAAATTATTGTAACGAACGCATTTACAAAAAAAACTCAAGGCCTCCCTCAGGGAGAAAAAGAACTAGCTCTCAAAGCCTTCCGCAGTTATGAGAAAAGAATAAAAGAGGAGATATATTATGAAGAAAAAACCTAAGTCCACCTATGAAGAGTTCTCAGAAAATAAAAAGCAAAAAAGGCTGCTTAACAGAGAATATAGAGATCTTCTGATATCCGAACTACTCCTTGCTGCTATGGAGGAAGATGATATCTCTGTTAGAAAACTAGCCGCAGAAGCAGAGGTTTCCCCCACTATTGTTCAAAGCCTAAAATCTGGTAAGAAGACAAATATAACGATAGAAACCTTGTCGAGGATCTTAGACGTCATCGACTATCAGATTATTTTGGCGCCCAAAAAGGGCTGCTCAGGAAAACAGCTAAGAATGGCATAAACAATGCGGATAGAGAGTGTCTATGAAGGCAAAAATATCGAAGAAAAAAGGCGTAAAGCTAGCCAAACACAACCCTTTTAAAGCTCTCCTGGATGAAAAGCTCATTGCTCAGGCTTTTTGGGAATGTTTAAGAGATAATGACCCTGAAGGCGCCGCAGAAATCATTGCAATCCATGTGAATGCTTTGAATAAATCACGTCTCGCAAAAGAAGAGGAAATTCCCCGTTCAACGATTTATCACAGCCTAAAAAATAAAAATCCAACCCTGAAAACAGTCGCAAAGCTTATTCATTGTTGTTTGTAGAGGCGTTATGAAATCAAAAATCTCGAAGAAAAAAGCCGTGGAAAACCATGAGTAAAAGATCTTGTGGGTCCTAGTAGTTACAAGTTGCGCAGAAGCTGGGTATCGAAACAATTTGGAGGCCCTGAGAAGAAAGAGGCTTACGATGCTTTAAAAGAAGGCGTTTCTTTTCAATTTTAAAATGACGACCTGTCTAAGCGAGAAAGTTTTCACTCATTTAACCCAACAAGCTCGCTATGAGAGGAATCTATAGATCGCCGCCAATACCCAATTAACCTTCCTGTGAACATCCCCGACACAATCGTGGCTATGTTCTCCAATACCAATAAGGCACTATTTCCAGAGAGCTCTGGATGCAACCCATAGATAGCCCCAAGAACATATCTCAACGAAAATATCGACACGGACAACATCATAGGGATCCAACTACCCGGAATTTCAATCAGATGACGTTGCTTATCGAATCTTAGCTTGAGGCGGCGTACTGTCAATGATCCCAACCAAAAGCCCATGGCAATACTCACCGCCCAAAAACAAATTGAAAGGCTGTCATAGCGGGTAATCATTGCATAAATAGACCAGATGAACATGAAAGCGGGTATGATTAACAAAAGCTTCCAGGAAACAATACGAGTTTTTCTCGACTTCCATCCACTCCAAAGCAAATAGAGTAATAAAAACCATACATAAACTGGAGCATGAACAACAACTTGCATCACTTTAAAATCTGATTTTATCTATGAAAATTGGGGGCGGTCAGACTCGAACTGACGAATCCCGAAAGAGGGGGATTTACAGTCCCCTGCAATTGCCACTATGCGACACCCCCGGAGGAACAAAAGAATGCTGGAGAAAGGAATTGAACCCTCAACCGTCCGCTTACAAGGCGGATGCTCTACCATTGAGCTACTCCAGCGTTAGGAAGTGCGATTTATATCAAATGTCGCTTATTTTATTCAACCAACTTATTTTGGCTAACCGATTTTTTTTCGGTTACATGTCCTGTGTCTTCATCTCCTCTGGAGGTTCGATCGGTTTTGGATTCACTTGTGTGATGGCGCGCTTAAAAAACATAGAAGATACCGCCGCTGCATCTTTCGTTTCTGGTTGAAACGGAAGTCCTTTAGTCAATACTTGCGCAGAAAACTTCTTGGACTTTTGCTTTTCTTCACAACACTTCTTATATTTCTTTCCAGACCCACACGGACACGGATCATTACGGCCAACTTTAGACATTGAGACCTCTTAACAATAGTAGGCGAGGATACAAAAAAATCAGATTTTTGTCTAGGACAAATACTCCATGGATGGGTAAAATAGAGCCTCAAATCTACAACCAAAAATAAAAATGAATCTTAACATCCACCTGCCTATTGCTCGCCCCCCATGGACTCGGCTTGGGCGCAGATTGGAAAGCATGTGCCGTAAAGCACTCTACGACTTTAAACTGCTTGAGGGGGCTGACAAGCTTGCCATTGCATTAAGCGGCGGCAAGGATAGCTTGACCCTTTTGTTTTTACTTAAGGCGATCTTGGGAAGGGGCTTTCCTGATTTGGAACTGCATGCCATCCATGTAGGAGGGGCTTTTTCATGTGGAGCAGGTATCAGTGAGCAATTTTTAAAGGGAGTCTGCAAAGAACTTGGCGTCAATTTGATCATGTGCACATCTACACAAAAGCGGGAGACTTTGGAATGCTACAGCTGCTCCAGGGAGCGGAGAAAATTGATTTTCGATGCCGCCAAAAGTGTTGGCGCACACACGATTGCCTTTGGACATCATCGTGATGATAGCATCCAAACCTTGCTTATGAATTTGCTGCACAAAGCAGAATTTGCAGCAAACCTTCCCAAAGTTCCTATGCACGATTACGGTGTGACCATCATCCGCCCTTTAATCTATCTCTCAGAGGCGGAAATTATCGAATTTGCCAAAATGTATGGATTTGCACGGATCACCTGCCAGTGTCCCGTGGGACAAGAATCGATGAGAAAAACTGCTAAAGAATTGATTAGCCGACTTGAAGAGCGTTTTCCGAATGCCCGCGAAAATTTAGCTCAAGCTTCCTTAAAGTACGGATCTACAAAAGCAACTGAACGATAATCTTGGTATATATCCCTAAAAAATGTTATATCTGGAGTGATGTTCTAAAATGATTGAAAGAGAGCTCCATGCATCTTTACGAATTACTTGCAGTCCTTTGCTACTTTGTCATCCTGTTAGGAATCGGCATTTTTTCCTATAGAAAACACATCTCAGCCACCGATTTTATCATCGGAAATCGCTCCCTAAATTATTGGCTAACAGCTTTGGCTGCACATGCAAGCGATATGAGCAGCTGGCTGTTCATGGGATACCCGGCTGTGATTTTAACAGGTGGACTTTTTAATGCATGGTCAGCAATTGGATTGATCCTGTTTATGTATCTTAACTGGCAGCTCATCGCTCCAAAAATCCGTGTCGCAACCGAACAGTATAACAGTCTGACCTTCTCTTCGTTTTTTGAAAGCAGGCTTGCTGACACCTCTGGGTTGATCCGTGTCTTTACCGCAGTCATGCAGCTCATATTTTACACGATTTACATCTCATCTGGATTAGTGGGCTTAGGACTCCTTCTCGAAACTCTTTTTGGATTAGATTACTTTCTAGGCATCTTAATCGGAATTCTCATTGTCGTTCCCTATGTGTTTACAGGCGGGTATGTCACCTTAGCCTGGATCGATCTATTTCAAGGGTTCTTCTTAATGGGGGTCATCATTTTTGTTCCCCTCTACATCCTTCCTCATGTAGGCGGATGGTCAGGCATGATTCAAGCTGTCACAGCTCAAAAACTGACGACTTCATTATTCCCCGATTTTAGCGCGAAAACCATTTTTGAGATCATCGCCATGACTGCAGGCTGGGGCCTTGGATATTTTGGACAACCCCACATCGTAACCAAGTTCATGGGAATCCGCAACGTTCATGAAATTGGCAAATCCAAACTCATTGGAATGAGCTGGATGGTCATCTCTCTTTCTGCTGCAACTCTCTTAGGAATGGTTGGAATTGCATTTTTCCATGGAACACTTAAAGATTCAGAACAGATTTTCATTGAGATGGTCCGTCAGTCATTCACTCCGTTCTTAATTGGATTCATTCTATGCGCCGTTTTAGCCGCAACGATCAATGCAATGAGCTCACAAGTACTCGTGCTCTCCTCTAGTTTAACAGAAGACTTTTACAAGAAAATCTTTAATAAAACAGCCTCTTCCAGGGAGCTTTTAATCGTCTCGCGCGTTGGCGTGATTATCGTCTCCGCTGTAGCCTACCTGATTGCTTACGGAAAAATCAGCACCATCTATTCCTTGGTTCTCTACGCCTGGTCTGGCTTGGGATCTGCTTTTGGACCGCTGCTTCTGCTGTCCCTCTATTGGAAAAAGGTGAATAAATTTGGCGCTTGGAGCGGGATTCTCTCTGGAGGGATTTTTGCCGCCGTCTGGCCCTATTTCAATAAATTCATCCCCTTTCCAATCCCCGCAATGCTCATTGGCTTCACCTCAAGCTTTCTATTGATCATTACAATTTCATTGGCGACACAAAAACATACCCTACGCCTCAAACACGAATAAGAAATATTTAAAGAGCGGTTATAACTCATCTTACAGTATAATCGCTCTTTTTTATTGGAGTTACACTTATGGCTGAGAAACCACGTATTTTAATCACTAACGACGACGGGATAACGGCTCCTGGAATCAAACACCTTTGGTCTGCCCTTGCGGACGTTGCAGATTTAACCATTGTCGCTCCTTCTATTGAGCAATCAGGTGTTGGCGCCGCAATCACCCTTCGCGACCCCTTGCACATTCACCCCGTTGAATGGGAAGCTGGCACACCTGCCTGGAAGGTATCTGGAACCCCAGCTGACTGCGTCCGTATGGGCTTAAGCATTCTCAAAGCAACACCAGATCTCATCGTCTCAGGAATCAATCGAGGATCCAATTCGGGAAGAAACGTTCTTTATAGTGGAACAGTTGGCGGCGTTATTGAGGGGGTGCTGCGCGGAGTTCCTGGTGTTGCATTTTCCTGCCAGGATTTTTCAACTCCAAACTACCAGTTAACTGAAGAGCATATCCGATCAATTGTTAAACATCTCCTGGAACATCCCTTACCAAAAGGCACTTTGCTCAATGTTAACTTTCCCGACACTCCAATGATCAAGGGAGTCAAAATGGCTCGTCAAGGCATGGGATACTGGATGGAAAGCCCAGAAGAGAGGATCCACCCTGAAGGCAACACTTACTATTGGATGGGAGGCGTTTGGAAAGATCACGATGAACACGACTCTAGCGACGTCTCAATTATGAACCAAGGGTATGCGGCTGCAGTTCCCATCCACGTGGGAGAAATGACGGATCATGAGACGCTTCAAGCACGCAAAGAAACATTTGATCGCTTACTTAATCGCTAACCTTACAAGGGCCTCATGCTGGGCCCTTTCAATCACTGCCCGTCCCCCTTCCATTGCATAAATGCGGCGCAACTCTTCCTTTAACATATTGCCAACTAAATGTTGAATATCAGCTGCATATTCAGCATCTTCATGATCTAGCTGAAAACGCTTAGCTTCAATCATGAGATCGACAAGTGATTCAAAATGTTTTTTTAAAACATCTTCCGCTCGAAGAAGCTCTTCGGAAGTATGGATCTGTTGAAGTTCATTAATAAGCTTCCGACAACGAGACTCTCCCTCATGGTGGAAATCTTCTAACGAACTAAAGGAACAGCCCGCAGCTGTTAAAAATAGAAATAAGCAGAAAAACAGTCTCATGGGCACCACTCTACTTTAAGCCATTTGCAATGTAAACCAATTTCCTAATGGAGCCAATTCTCCTATGAAACGAAAAATCCGTTGAGGAAAAATAGGCATATCATATAAAGTATGCACTTTGCTTTACTAGCTAAGACACAGCATGGTAACTGCAAATCCACAAGAACGGGCGTATAGCTCAGTTGGTAGAGCTCCTGTCTTACACACAGGTGGTCATAGGTTCGAGTCCTGTTGCGCCCAACGCCTTTTGCATCGAGGCAAATTAATGATGCGGGAGTAGTTCAATTGGTTAGAGCACTGCCCTGTCACGGCAGAAGTTGCGGGTTCAAATCCCGTCTCCCGCGCATTTTTCTTTACAACAACGCCTTCACAAGTCATTTATATCATAATGAACCCTAGAGGGTAAGTGTGCAAAGATGGAGAGTTAACATTTCCAAGGACTAACTATGGCTGGATCTCACGCGTCGCGAAAAAGTACAACACATTACTTTTCAACTATCTTTTGGTTAGCTTTAGGAGCTTTTCTAGCCGCACTTTCAATTAAAGTGTTCATTGTTCCCAATCAGTTAATTGACGGCGGCGTTGTGGGCGTCTCCTTGATCTTAGCCCGCCTTTATGGAGACACTCTCCTTCCCTATTTCCTCACAGCACTGACCATTCCCTTTATCTATTTAGCCTATACCTATATCCGGCGCACTTTTGTGCTCCACATGCTAGTAGCGGTTCTTCTTTTCGTTGTCTTTCTAATTGTCTTGCAATCTGTTCCTCATTTCATTGGCGATCCTTTAGAGATCATCGTGTTTGGCGGTGCCATCTTAGGGATTGGTTGCGGACTCATCATTCGGCACGGCGGATGCATTGATGGAACAGAGATCCTAGCGATTATTATCAACAGAAAAAAAGGATTTACTGTAGGCCAAGTCGTCCTCTTTATTAACGTGTTCATTTTTGCCGCCTATGGCTGGATTTTTCAAGACTGGCACATCGCACTTCGCTCCCTTATGATGTACATTGTTGCATTTAAAATGATCGACATCGTCATCGTAGGGCTCGATGAACTCAAATCGGTTCTCATTATCTCCTCAAAGCCTAAAGAATTGGGAAGCATCATCATGAAAGAGCTGGGCGTTGGCCTGACTTTTATGAACGGAAAAGGGGGATTTTCAGGCGACACGCGTGAAATTCTTTTTGTGATCATTGAGCGCCTGGATCTGTCAGAGCTCAAAGAAATTGTCTTAAGAGAGGATCCAACAGCATTCATGGCAATCGAAGACTTACATGAAGTTGTCTATGGCAAGCAAGCTTACGTCCCCTACAAAAAACGAAGCAAGTCAAAGCACTGAATGCAGGAGCTTTAACAGATATTTGCCATACTCGCCAGAAGAACACCCTGCAGCTAGCATTTCTAGTTGCGTTTCATTGATAAAGCCCATTTGAAACGCAACTTCTTCAGGACAAGCAATCTTAATTCCCTGACGCGCTTGGATGGCTTGAACATAGCTTGAAGCTTGCTGGAGAGCTTCGTGTGTTCCAGTATCTAACCATGCAAACCCCCGGTCAAGAATGCGAACATGTAAATTACCCCGCTCAAGATAGGCCATATTGACATCTGTAATTTCATACTCCCCCCGAGCAGAGAGAGTTAGGGATTTTGCGATGTTAACCACTTCATGATCATAGAAGTAAAGTCCTGTGACAGCAAATCGGGAAGCTGGTTGCTGCGGCTTTTCAACAATCCGAGTGACTTGATGATTGCAATCGAATTCAACAACGCCATAACGCTCAGGGTCGTTTACTTCATAGCCAAAGACAATAGCTCCACTCTCCAAATGGCGACAATTCGAAAGCAATTGGGGCAACTGGTACCCATAAAAGATGTTATCCCCTAAAATTAATGCGACACTCTCTTCCCCAATGAATTTCTCCGCTAAATGAAAAGCTTGGGCAATCCCTTCTGGTTTGGGCTGAGAAAGGTAGGTGAGCTGTAAGCCCCATGATGCGCCATCACCGAGCAAAGCTTGAAATCGCGGCAAATCTTCTGGGGTTGAAATAATTAAAATCTCTTGAATTCCTGCCATCATTAACACGGAAAGCGGATAATAGATCATCGGCTTATCATAAATGGGCAGAAGCTGCTTGCAGACACCAAGAGTGACCGGGTACAACCGAGTTCCCTTGCCACCTGCTAAAATGATCCCTTTCATGCGTTTACCTTGTAGATCGAGGGGAGCCCTCGATAGAGCTCTTTATAATCTAAACCATACCCAACAACAAAGTAATCTTCAATTTCAAATAGAACCCAATCGGGACGATAAACCACATCACGTTTACAATTTTTGTGAAGCAAGACAAGAGACTGAAGGCTTTTCGGACCCTTGGCTTGGAATGCAGCTACAATCTGAAAAAGAGTCTGACCTGAATCGAAAATATCATCGATAATGAGAAGATGTTTTCCAACACAATCGATCTTTTCATGACCTGAAATTGTAAGATCCCCTCTCTTGCAGCCGAGCGCACCGTAACTACAAGCTTGCACAAACTCAAGACGACAAGGAATATGGAGGGAACGCATCAAATCGGCACCCAAGCAAAGAGCTCCCTTCATGACCATGATGATGGTAAGCTCTTCTCCTTGGAATTTCTGATCAATAAACTCAGCGGTCTCTGTGATTTTGCTCTGAATTGATTCAGCTGAAATCAACAGTTCCTTTCGCATCAGCACTCAACCGGTGGAATGAAATGACACCCTTCTAAAATCAACTGATCAATATAGGTGATCGTGTAGTCGTTATTTAAAAACCGACTATCTTCGAGCATGTATTGATGAAAAGGAATCGTTGAATGTACTCCACCAATATGAAATTCCCGAAGTGCACGCTTCGCAACAGCAATGGCGTCGCTTCGATTTTTCCCCTTCACAATCAATTTTGCAATCATCGAGTCATAGTTAGGCGGAATCGAATATCCCGAATAGCAGGCGCTATCCACACGCACACCAGGTCCTCCAGGAGGAATATAGTATTCAAGCTTGCCCGGAGATGGCGTGAAATGATTTGCAGGATTCTCAGCATTGATCCGGAGCTGAATGATATGGCCGTTAAAAGACACATCCTTTTGTTTGATCTCAAGCTTTTCTCCCATTGCAACGCGAATTTGCTCTCGAACCAAATCGATTCCTGTCAGCTCTTCGGTTACGGTATGTTCAACCTGGATCCGAGTATTGACTTCCATAAAGTAGAAATTCTTCTGCTCATCGAGAAGAAATTCAACTGTCCCGGCAGAATGATAATGAGCTGCTCGCGCAATACTGACTGCAGCTTCCCCTATTTTCTTGCGTAGGGATGGAGTTAAGATCGGGCTTGGGGCTTCCTCGATTAATTTTTGACGGCGCCTCTGAATGGTGCAATCCCGCTCACCGAGATAAAG
>CAYWSY010000077.1:0-9566 GCA_964461105.1 uncultured bacterium | reverse complement strand
CGTTGGACTTTAATGACTTCATATCTAGATTCTTTCATGAGGGGGTTCCCCCTCAAACTCCCCATTGAAATCCAAAGTCAAAACTGATATAATAAATTTTAAGATTCAAAAACACGTCTCTTTTTTTAAGAAAAAGGTGACATTTCTATTTAACGTTAACAACTTTATTTAAAGACTACTAGCTCCGTTCCCAATTCCCGCTGCAGTCAAAATATCTTTTTTGTTTGTTATTTTTAATCCGTGGAGTTGCGCTCAAGGAATCCTTGGTGTTGTTGGATGTAGTTCACATATAGCGTGTTTAAGGAATGCATGAGAGGATCACCGTTCGAGGGATCAAAGGGAATTTTATACTGGATTTCATAGGTCATTTGATTGAGCAGCTTAGAGAGGGGAATTAACAGGGCGTATTCTTGTGGGTCTTGTGAAAGAGTGGCTAGTGCTGGGCATATCATCCTTAAGAAGAGGATCTCTCCAACGTAATTTCCTGAGAGCGATGAGGATCTAGATGCCAAGGAAAAACTTGATGAGGAGCTGCATGCAGAGGGGGTGGTATGAGAGGGTGTTTCGAGAAATCTTGTGATGACAGCGCGTCTTTGGGCGAGAGCTCTTCGGAATTGAAGGGAACATTCAAGCTGGTAGAGTCGATCCAGTGCGACTCTTGCAAACAAGTTAAAGAAATTGGTTTGAATTCTTCGTTTACTGAGAAATTCAGTTTTCATTCTGGGTGAAAGAATTGCAAATAGAGGGTCATGAGGATCGAAGTGATTAGTAAATGATTGATCCAGCAGGTAGAAATCTCCATATGAGAGGCGCATATTTTTCAATTCATCCAGAAGAAAGGTGTAAAAGGAATGAAGGTTTTCTTTTTCGCATTTGATTCCATACTGTTTACAGAGGATGGAAGAGAAATAGGCGCTGCGGAAAAGGGTTGATTGTTTTTGACCTATTAAATCGCATTGGGTGTGTTGTGCAATTCGTTTGATGAGCTTGTGTTCGTTCATTTGAAAAAAGTAAGCGGCATCCAGAAATGTTGTGGCAACGGCATCTAAATCAGTTCCAGACTGTCTTAAGAGCAGGTTTAAGAAAGGGACGTGTTTTCCACTTATAAAAAGCTGAGTTAAGAAGAGATCTTGGTCTGTTTTCGAGAGTTTTTTGATCGTAAGAGACAAGATTAATGCAAGGGAAGATAGATGATCTGGATTTTGGGCGCAAAAAGTATGAATGGACTTTAAGAGTTGTTGATCTACTTCTGCATTCTCATTAAGAAGAGCATGGGAAAATGGCGCTTGTAAGGTATGGGAAAGGGATGATTGGCTCTCTTGGGATTTGGGTTGTGAGCTTGAGCTTGAGCTTGAGCTTGAGCTTGAAGTTGGAGTTGTCGGAGCAGAGCGGCTCGAAGGGCGGTGAGAGCGGGGAGAGACCATATGGAGGACATCGTCAAAGAAGGAACTATGTTTTTTTCTAACCTCATCGGATGAGATGGATTGTTCGATTGGAGGCTGGTAGTGGTAGTTTCTTTTAAGAGTTGAGGCTTTTTTCTTGCCTGATTTGTTTGAGGGGGGGCTCTCAGAGTTTGAGCTCATTGATGAGCTGCTCGTAAGAGCGCGATCGAGTTCTAGTCGAGGAACGGGCGGGGGAAGTTGGTGGCGTGATCGTGACAAGATCCTCCAGGGGCGATTGGTTGTTTTAGGAGGAGATTCAGCAAGGCAACTGCTAGGAGGAGCGGAACTTGAGAGTTGGCCGAGAGGTAATAGAGGGACAATTGGTGGAGAACTTCCGGCCGTTGAAGCAGGTGGGTCTTCAAGAAGAGAGCGCAATGAGGATTGGTTTTGCGAGGGCGGGAGGCGGATTGCCGTTGGCGGTGTTGCTGTCGACGTAGGGGGAGCGTCTTCACGGGGAGTGGATCCGGAAGAGGAGGTTGTTTCAGAAAGAATGGTTTGTAGTGAGGAGTCAGAAATCAGTGGTGTGGAAGAAGACATAAATCACCTCGGGTGTGATGCCTTTGGCAAAACTATCTTCCTTTGCTGGTTTCTTTGGTACAGAAATGAGAAAAATGGTGATACAAGCACACAACTTGCTTGAGTTAAAAATGTTTTTAAAAAATACTAATTCATTTACTGTGAGTCGCTTAAGTTTGACTGTTTTAATGGCATAGTTAAAATAGTCGCGACTAAATTAACGTATTAGTTAAAATGGTCGTATGAAGAGAGTCTATGAAATGGTGCTCGGAGAGCACCTTCAACATCACCGGCAAATGATTTTTCTTTCTGGTTATTTAAGTTCTCAATGTACAAAGCCGAGATGATAAGCGCTACTCTGAGGTCAACATTCTTAACGTTGATTCGAGAAAGTCTTTGTCTTGATAATAATCGATTATTTTTTTTCTTGTATTAACATAATCTTCTTTAAGCTGCTGGGTTTCATCGCTTTCTAAAAGTGCTAAAAAGCCGGGATACGTGATTAATTCTAAGTTTTTTAAATGATCACCAGTGATATATCGACTCACCCAATTGATGCTATCCCATTTCTTATTCAACTCTTCAAATTCCTTTTTCCATGGATCTCCAAAACGAAACGTTTCACGAAATTCTCTTTTTTGCTCTCTCGATCTCAAGAGAGATCTTTGGTAAAATGCATAAGCATTCTCTCGACCAAATCCAAAAAGAATTCCCATCAAGACATCATGATTTTGGAGAACTCTAGAAAGTAATGGCGTTTGATGAGCCTCAGCTAAGAGTTGCTCTCCCGATACATCTTTTTGCAAAATTATTTTAAAATCATCTGCACATTCTCGAACTTTTTGATTAAAAGCGTCTTTATTGATGAATAATCCCATTACGTCAGAATCAGTTTCTTCATAAAGAAAAATAAATCGAGTCATAGGAAACAACGTTTCATATTTTTTCCATGTTTTAAATCCATTCTCTGCTTGAATGCGGCGGGGAGAAAGCGCATAACAAAAAGAAGGGATGCTCTTAAATGGTGAGAGCTTTTTTTGAAACCCTTCTAAATATGCCATTGGTTTGTTCCCAAAGAGAACGTAACCCATCGCATCCCAATCAATAGCATTTCGAAAAAAATACTCCAGACGTTTTTTATCTTTATTGGGCATTATTCGCAAAATTTCTTCTATGCTTTTTCCTTCATAAGCCGCAAGGGGGAGATTTCTCTCCCCTTGTATATAGGCGAAGATCAAAAGACAGATTAATCCAGAAAGTAGAAATTTCCATGGAGTTGCAATTTTTTTACACCGTCTCTCTTTATTTTTTGGTTTCATTCTTCTTTTTGTTTTAAGGTGTTTGGTACGTATCCACTCGATTGAACCAGCCACGGAGCCACCGCTGCTCGCCTCTTTCTGGAGGTGAGTTCTCGACTCTTCTCTTGAGCACTGCTTTGGCAGCTATTACAAATTCTTCGATTGGATCAGAGGTGCCAGGCATGAGCTCGAGTACTTGGAGGAGTCCCCAGCCGAAGCCTTGATAGCGCTCTTTGGGGCAGGTTCCCTCCCCTTTGAAGTTAAGATAGTCAAGCAAGATGTACTGTCCTTGGGAAGAGGCGAGGATGCGCTTGAGCTGGTGTTTGATGTGATCAGGCATGAGTTCACTCGAAGCTGTTTCAAATCGCTTGAGGATGAATGCCGCTTGGTAGGAGATCGTTTGTGTAAGTAATGTGCGGAGCTCTCGCGCTTGTGCGCAGTCTCTATTCTCGAGAAATTCCTGGCGGCTTTTCCAAGGACATCCTTGTGTGGTTAAGAGCCATTGTGGAAGTGTGATGTCCTGTTCTTTGAGAAATTGAAGGAAAGCTGGAAAGGTTTCTTTGAAGGGTCCTTGTGTATTCGTGGGATACCAGATGAAGTGGCCAATTCCAAGCGATGCAAACTCTTCTCCCTCGTTCCAGGAAACTAATCCATCAATTGAGCCTTTGCATTCGTTGCGCCAGATTTTTTGTGCAATCTCATCGAGCGATGAAGATGCAAAGAGGGGACTTGTAATGAACAGGGAGATGAAAATAAAAACATGCATAACGTTTTCCTCTGATTGACTTAAATTTTGTTGACATCTGCACAAAAAGGCAAACATAATTTCTTCTTTGTTTGAGGTGATGTGTGAAAAAATTTGCTGTGTTCATGATGAGCATGTTGTTGTGTCTTAGAGGTTATGCTGCAGATGAGCTGCCTGGCGCTTTTTTCTCAGCGGGACCTGTATATTGGAAGGTGGATGGAACAGGCCTTGAGTATGCCGTTGGGCGCTCAATCAAAGAGTTGCACTTTGATTGGGAGTTTGGATTTGAAGTGGAATTGGGATATCGCATTCCGCATGATTTATGGCAATTCTCTGTAGGTCTCAAGCATATTCATCCGACTGCAGAGGGAACGTCTCGAGGGATATTGTATCCTGTCTGGATGCTTCCGAGTGAAACGGGCCCTATTGTGGTATCACATGCCCACGGTCATTGGCGGCTTCATTTGGGACTTCTCGATGGCCTGATGGAAAAACAAATTGCTTGCAGCCCAAGTGTATCCTTTACTCCGCAGCTCGGGATACGCACTGGATGGATCCGTCAGAAATATAATCTGGAGTATTCAGGGGGCTCTCTTAGTAGTGAACAGACTGTGCGGATGAAGAATAAATTTTGGGGAATGGGACCTGCGATTGGGATGCGGAGCTGCTGGAGAGTGGCAGGACAGTTGAGCCTGTTCGCAGATGTGCTGGGCTCTCTTTTGTATGGGGAATTCTATTTACATCAAGATGAGGATAGGGCAGGGGACAGGTTAAAATTACTGGGAATTCACGGCATGTTTCAACAATCGGTTTGGACGACGGATATGTCTTTGGGCTTGCGTTGGGATCATCAGTATGCAAAAACCCTGAGGGCAGTTTCTGTAGAAATTGGTTGGAATCAGATTGTCTTATTTAAGCAAAATCAATTGATGAGATGGTGGAGTGCTCAAGAATTGGGAGAGTTGATTTCGAATCAAGGGGATCTGGCGTTGAAGGGTTTTCATCTCGAGGCTTCGTTCAGATTTTAATTTTTGATGCCTAAATAAATAGATTGTTTGATAAAGTTTCAAACTTTTGCTAGGTCAAAGAAGAGGTTCTTTATGGATCGTGAGCTTGGTCACTTTGCGCGCTGGTTTGATACGCTGACTATTGAGGATGTTCCGCTCGTAGGCGGGAAAAACGCTTCATTGGGAGAGATGTTCAAGCAGCTAAAGCAAGAGGGGATTTTAGTGCCAGATGGATTTGCAACGACCTCTGAGGCTTATCGAGAATTCATTCGCTATAACAATCTGGAAGAAAAGATTCGCGCGCTGCTTAAAGGAAAGCGGAAAAATGTGGAGAGCTTAAAAAAAGCTGGCAGAGCGATTCGCAAGCTGATTTTACAAGGGCATTTTCCTCCAGCATTTGCAGCGGCTTTACGTACCTGTTATTCTGAGCTCTCTTCTCGTTATGATACAGAAACCGTCGATGTTGCAGTGCGTAGTAGTGCAACGGCAGAGGATCTGCCCAATGCAAGTTTTGCGGGACAGCAAGAGAGCTTTTTGAATGTAAAGGGGGAGCGCGCGCTGATGCGTACGTGTTTGGAGTGCTATGCATCCTTGTTTACCGACAGAGCAATCTATTATCGGGAGACACAAAAATTTGATCATTTGGATGTCGCTTTATCGATTGGCGTGCAGAAGATGGTGCGTTCCGATAAGGCGGGAGCGGGTGTTCTCTTTACATTGGATACGGAAACGGGATTTCGCAATGTCGTTGTGATCAATGCCTCTTGGGGACTTGGAGAAAATGTCGTGCAGGGAGCCGTAACACCGGATGAATATACGGTCTTTAAGCCGCTTCTGCATGCGCCGCATGTCTTACCAATTTTGGGCAAGTCTCTGGGAAGTAAAGAGAAGAAGATGATCTATGCAGATGGAGATAAAACGCGCAATGTCTCAACCACGCGGGCAGAGCAAAAGCGGTTTGTGCTTAATGATATGGAAATTTTGGATCTGGCCCGGGCAGGGTGTATTATTGAAAAGCACTATGGCCGTCCGATGGATATCGAATGGGCAAAAGATGGAGTGAGTGGGTCTATATTCATTGTGCAAGCACGTCCTGAAACAGTGCAGTCGCGCAAATGCCAAGAGGGCTTTAAAACATATACTCTTAAAGAGAGGGGCAAGGTGCTCTGTGGTGGACTTGCCATTGGCGAGGCGATTGTGGCTGGAACGGCGCAAGTGATCAAAAAAGTGTCCGATATCAGCACCTTTAAACCGGGCAATATTTTGATCACTCAAATTACATCTCCCGATTGGGTGCCGATTATGCAAAAGGCAGCCGCAATTGTCACCGATCAAGGAGGTAGAACTTCGCATGCAGCTATTGTCAGTCGGGAGCTTGGTGTTCCAGCCCTTGTAGGAGCTCACAATGCAACGCGGAAGATCGCAACAGGACAGAAAATTACTGTGAATTGTGCCGAAGGGGAAATGGGGGCAGTCTTCGAAGGACAGTTGAAATTTGCAATTCAAGAGATTGATTTGAAAAACTTGCCCCAGCTCAACACTCAGATCATGATGAACATCGCAAGCCCTGCTGCCGCATTTCAATGGTGGCGGCTACCTGCTCGGGGCATTGGACTTGCGCGCATGGAATTTATCATTAATGATAGCATTAAAATACACCCGATGGCACTCGTGCGTTTTAATCAATTGAAAAACCGCGCGGTAAAACGGGAAATTGCCCAGATCACCGAAGGATATGCTGATAAGAGGGCTTATTTTGTAGAGAAGCTAGCTGAGGGGATTGGAAAGATCGCCTGCTCACAATATCCCCATCCAGTCATTGTGCGGATGAGCGATTTTAAAACAAATGAGTATGCAAACTTAATTGGCGGGACGGAGTTTGAGCCTAAGGAAGAGAACCCGATGTTGGGGTTTCGGGGAGCTTCACGCTATTATAGTCCGCGCTATCGCGAGGGGTTTGATTTGGAGTGCCGTGCAATTCGTCACGTGCGCGAGGTGATGGGATTGGATAATGTAATCATCATGATTCCGTTTTGCCGTACTCTTGAAGAAGCGGACCGTGTGCTTAAGGTGCTGGAAGAAAATGGTCTCAAGAGAAAAGAGAAGGGCTTGCAGGTTTATGTGATGGCGGAGATCCCTTCGAATGTGATTCTTGCAGAAGAGTTTGCAAAGCGGTTTGATGGATTTTCGATCGGTTCAAATGACCTTACTCAATTGACCTTGGGAATTGATCGGGATTCAGAAGAGCTAGCTCCATTATTTGATGAGCGCAATCCCGCTGTCAAAAAGATGATTGAGGAGTTGATTCGCGTGGCTCATGCAAATGGGCGCAAAGTGGGGATCTGCGGTCAGGCTCCAAGTGACTACCCAGAATTTGCCGAGTTTCTCATTAAGGCGGGGATCGACTCGATCTCTCTCAATCCCGACAGTATTGTCGGGACGATGTTAAGGTTGGGGCAAAAATAGACTGCATCCGGCTCGAAGGCTCCTCTAAAGAACTAATTCAAAACGCAATTCCTTTATAATAAGAATCTTAAGTTTTTTGTTTAATTAAATCAGCTTTCTGTGTATAATAATTAATTACATTTGATTTAGCATAAAAGAGATAGTAGCAATTATGTCAATTTTTCAGTTTAATTTTAGAAGTCCGCGTCCTTTGTTTTTTGTTAATAGTAATTTAAGAGTTCATCCCGGTGTCGGCGATAGTTCACATGCAGTTTTAAATGCACTATTTGTAATTTCACCCATTAATGAAGGTTCTGCTAAAAAATTAAAAAATACACTTCAACGCATGCGAACACGCTTACCAAGTGAATTGACGGCTTGGAATTGTAGCGTTCGTGTTAGATTTGACTTTACCGCATCAAAAAATATCCATGCTCGATGCTTAGAGATTTTACGAAAAGCCATCGGGGTGTTTCCTGGATATGATCGGTTTAGTCTGATTTGTAAATCAATGAAGGATGAAGATATTGCTTCGATTCTGCAGTTGTTACAAAACACACCAAAGTCTCTTGAGGTCTATTCCAAGGAAATGGGGATTTCGTCGGTGCGAACCTTGTCTCCATTTCTTTTGAATGAAGACGACCCGCTATTAAGTCTGTCATTAACGATTAATCGGATGAGTCATCATGCTCTTTACGAATTGGCAGAGGCTCTTAAAAAGACGTCAAGTCTGTTGTGTTTTCAGATTAATAACCTTCAGTTTGCCGAAGGTCAGATTGAGCTGTTAAGAGAAGGGTTGGCTTCTAATTCTTCAATTAAGAGATTAGAGTTAGTTAATTGTAGAAACCTAGAGTGGGAAGATCATTTTTTAACTGAAATTCTTACAAATAAATCAATCATCCAAGAGCTGATTTTAACGGAATGTTCTGATCGATTGGTGAGAGAAGTTGCCCAGGGAATGCCTCAAGCACAACAGTTACGTCGGCTATCTATAGTGGGGGGTAATGGGCGGGGCTTTCTTAGCGAAGATATCGAGAGCTTAGTAAGGGCTGTAGGTGCCGCTACAAGTCTTAGAGATCTTCGTTTAAGTAATGTAGGCTTAAGCGAGGATCATGCGGCGGTCCTTGTAGAGGCGCTTAACAGGCATCCTGCTCTTGAAAATCTTAATTTAAGCAACAGTCTTTTGTTGCAGCATCGGAATCGGTTTGGGGATTCGGGTATTAATGCTCTTGCTAAAATACTTAAATCTAATACAAGGTTAGAGGCAATTAGTTTAATTGGTAATTCGTTTGGGCCTGGTCCCATATGCAAGATTTTGTCAGCATTAGAATTTAATGATTCACTTCAAGATATCGATGGTATGTTAAGAAAAAATTGGAGTTACGAAGATGTAAATTTATTTTCTACGCGATTGATGTCTATTATTGAGAGAGTTAAATCAAAAAATGGTACGTTTGCTCTCCCGTCTTTACATGATGAATTAAAGAACCTTTTACAGGCTGATGAAATAGAGATCCCTAAGGGAGTTCGCGAATTAGCAACATTTGTTATCAGGAACCGCCACAATCAGAGGCAGAAACAGGTCAGTTTACTTCATCTTTTGTTTCAGCAAACAATCGAAGCGATAGATTTTGATCATGCAATATCTTGTTAATTTTTTTTGCATGCTGGTGCTTAAATGTTTAGAGAGAAGCGTTTAAAGTAAGTAGTTTTTAGAGTTTAAATGTGTTTAATTGTATTATTAATATAATTAAAAACTTAAAAACAATTGAGGATTGAATTGTGTCTGTTATTTCTGCAATTAAAAACATACTGGCTCCGACTCCTGTTTCGTTTGGGAGCTTCGGTAATAAAGAGTTTACTCAATCGTGGGTATTACAAAAAGTGAATGCTTCTTCTGCACGAGGCTTGAAAAATGCACTTAAAGCAATTTCGAGCTTTAAGTCATTGAAATTCGAAATAAATTGTAATGGGAGCATTGTTGTTCAATTAAGCTTGAATGCGTGTTCAAAAAAATTAAATGCAGAATGCATTAGGTTGTTGCAAAAAGCAATGAAGAGTCCCTCTTTAGGGCCGAGATGAATCGCGCCATTTAAGTCTGAGGGGATTGTTG
>CAYWSY010000076.1:0-9573 GCA_964461105.1 uncultured bacterium | reverse complement strand
TCTTGTTCAAGAAGACAACGAGAGCGGGAACACCTACCTGACGAGCTAAGAGAATGTGCTCTTTTGTTTGAGGCATCGCACCATCTGTCGCAGCAACAACGAGGATCGCTCCATCCATTTGCGCAGCACCAGTAATCATGTTTTTGACATAGTCCGCGTGGCCAGGGCAATCAACGTGCGCATAGTGACGTGAACCTGTCTCATACTCAACGTGAGATGAGTTAATCGTAATTCCACGCGCTTTTTCTTCAGGCGTGTTATCGATCGAAGCGTAGTCTCGGAACTTTGACCCACCTTTCTCAGATAAAACTTTTGTAATCGCTGCTGTTAGAGATGTCTTCCCGTGGTCGACGTGGCCGATCGTTCCAATATTGACGTGCGGCTTATTTCTCTGAAATGCTTCTTTTGCCATTTTCCATCCTCCGTTAGACTTCAGGACATGTTGTATAGTCTTTTTTTGTTTTTCGCATTTTGCCCAGAATAGGAATTGAACCTACGACCTTTTGCTTACCATGCAAATGCACTGCCACTGTGCTATCTGGGCGCTTGTTAGACCCCAACACCAAGCCGAAAGCTACAAATATTATTCTCTAAGGCAAATAAATTCAACATCTATTGTGTTTTCACGCTCAAAATTATTGATTCCCTGGCCAAAACCATTCTCTGGTCATCTCTGGCGATATGTGATGCGCGCTTTAGTTAAATCATAGGGGGACATCTCAACTGTCACCACATCTCCGACTAAAACACGGATGTTCCGCATGCGCATCTTGCCACACAAGTGGGCCAGCACATGCATCCCATTCTCAAGAACGACGCGGAACGTCATATTGGGCAGCAGCTCTTCCACCGTGCCATCTATCTTTATGGTGTCTTCCTTAGGCATAAATCTCAGCTTTTAACGTAAAACTGGGACCATCAAACTAAATTTGCGCGTTTATGTCAACATGTTCTATTGAAGTCCCCAGGAATTCTCCTATTGACATCTGCCCGCCATCCATCTATTATTTAGCTATCATTTTTGGATCATTTTATGAATGATGAGACATCAACTCTTTCTTTTCAATCTTGCCTTGAGAAGCAGATGAGGCTTAAAGCACTCTTTAAGGGTTGCGCAACGCCTGATCATAAATATCAAACAATTATTGAACTGGGACGCAAACTCCCTCCTCTCGATGCATCGCTCAAAATCCCTCAAAATATTGTTCCCGGGTGTCAGAGTGTGATGCACCTCCATTCTATTCTTGACGCTGATCAAATTATTTTTTCCGCTGATTCTGAAGCCCTTATTTCTAAAGGACTTGCTGCTTTGATGATTGCAGTTTATAGCAACGAACCGCCCGAGGTCGTGCTTAAATGCCCTCCCCTCTTTCTTGAACAATTAAAGATCAACCAAAGCCTTACCCCTCATCGCTCAAATGGGTTAGCAAGCCTTTTCTTACGCATGAAGCAAGATGCCCTTAACTTTATTTTAAGCAAAAAAACTTAAGTTAAGATTATTAGTTTCTTTTAATTGCAATTAATGCATAATACGCGCGAATTAATTAGGAGGTTTTATGCCAACGCATTCAATTCAATCAAAAAAAATTACTGTTCAAAATGACAGAGTCTTAGAGCCTGTTAAAAAAGGCAACTTTCTTAACAGATGTGTTGAACAATTAAATTTAGAGGAAGCAAAATCTCACCAGAGAACTGCTACAATGTGGAAGGTTGCTGCTCAAGTAGCTCCCTGGATGTTTGCAATCATCGCAGTTGGTGCTTTTGTTTCGACTGGGATTTTTGCAGCTGCCTACCTTCCTGTAGCGGGCGTTGCGGTTCTTTTATTTCTTGAACCTGTATACAATTTTTGCAATCGGATCGAAGAGTTTTCAAAGGAACCACAAGCTCGAGCGCGCATGCTCACCGAAGTCAAAAAAATTCATGACAACCTGACTCATAAAAATCGATTAAGTCCTTTGATCGCTCGATTCAAATTTTGGTCTAGTGAGGAAAAAAGGCTCTCAGAAGCTTCAAAAGAAATGGCAAGTGCGGCAGCTGAACTCATTCGAGTCCCTGATAAGAAGGCTCCTGTCTCCCCTTCTGCTTATCGCAAACATGCCCTTGAACTGAAACAAGAGGCTTTGATTGCCAAGATTAATGCCGCTTTTATTAAAGCAGTAATAAGAAAGCCTGAATTTGCTGGCGATGCAACCGATGTTTATACAATTAACGACTTGCGGTATGACGAACGCGCACTTAAACGGGCCTTTCACGACAAGGACGCCGATCATTTAGTAAAGTTTAAGCGCTCACATCGCGGCAAGTCACAATCTTTAACTAGCAAGGAAGTCAAAGCTTATTCGATCTCTAAACTCTCAACACTATTTAAAGTAGCGTAGGCAAACTCTCTTGAACGCCCCCTGTGATCATGACTGTATGGTCAGGACTTAAGTACATATCATGCTCAAGGCGGATTCCAAATTCACCCGGAAGATAGATTCCGGGTTCGATAGAAAAACAGCATCTTGGAATTAATGGACGTAAATCAAGTGTCTCCAAGCTATCAATATGAGCGCCCGGCCCGTGGTCTTTCGTATAGATATTGTGTCCTGTCCGATGGATAAAGAACTCGCCAAATCCAGCATCTTCAATGACTTTACGACACACACGATCTACTTCAAATCCTTTGATCTCTTCTCGCATTGACCATCGACAAGCAACATAGTCAGTTGCAGCTTTCTGAGCTTCTCTCACAATCTTAAATACATCCCCATGCTTAGACTTCACCCTCATGTCAGCGACGGCCATACGGGTGATATCGCCATAAATCGCGCGCGTCTCTTTTTTCTTGCACCACAAATCGATCAAGATCAAATCTCCCATCTTTATGGGTGTCATATCATTTTTTCTTGGCTCAAAATGAGGATCAGCTGCATGGGCATTAACAGCACAAATTGGGGCTCCTTCATTAATGTATCCTCCCGATTCGATCTCCTCTGCAATGAATTGGCTGACCTGATATTCAGTGATTAACTTTCCCCGCTTGAGGTGAGTTGCAATCATTTCCCATGTTTTTTCCGCTGTTTGATCTAAAAAAGCGCAGGCATCTAGATGTGAATGTAACTGCTGCTCATCTAAAGCGCACGTATAGTATTGTAAGAATGCACCAGAAGAGACGACCTCCACTCCAAAACTACGGATGAGATCGAGCATCCCTCCATCGACCTTAGACAAATATGGAATTGCATTGCGCGGGGAATATTCCATTGCAACTTGGCGCGCTCCTTTTAGGATTGAACCTAGAGTATTTTCTAGAGTTTCCCATTTCAGGTAGGTCACAGAAGATCCTGGCAACTCATCTAGGACATGGGGCTCTATCTGATGTAAGACCTTAATAGGTTCTCCACGAGATGGTATCCAATAAAAAAATCGACGTGTGACCAACGCTTTAGAAGAAATCTGTAGAAATTCTCTGGCTAATGCATTTTGTCCTGCAAAATCATAGAGGAGCCAACCATCGATTCCCTGTGAATTTAAACGCTGCTGCACATCCTGAATGCGGTATTCCCAATTCATATACGCCCCTTGCTAATGGTATAAACACTGGATTAAAGCAGAGGCTGCAACAACACGCAAGACCTGAAAAGGTTCTTTTAAAATTTCAAGCAGAAAAGGGATCGACTGAGGATCTCCCACATGGGCTAACGCTTCTAAAATATGAATTTTTAGCTCTCGATTGACATGGGGATAAGCTTCTTGCAATACGGCCACTGCTGATGGATCGCTTCCTACAGATGCCATGATCAGCGCTGCTTGAACACGAATTTTCTCATCTCCATCCTTAAGAAGTTCGCGAACCGCCGACAGTCCTTCTTCATCCCCCTCTTGTAGCAAGGTTGACGCCGCAGCTCCTGTGACTCCCCATGCATTTTTCTGCAAAAATTCCTTAACGGTCTCTTGTGCATTCGGATAGCGCATCATGCTGAGTACTGAAAGAAGCTCCAGACGAGTCAATTGATCAACAACAATCGGATAATGGGGAATTTGTTCAATATGAGAAATACGGGAAGGAGCCAATGATCGAAATAAGGGGTTAAACCTCTCTTCCCACATCCACAAGGTTTGCTCTTTTGAAAAGAAAACATTGTGAATCACTTGGCAACACTCTGCTACTTGAGCTCGTTGCCCGATCAGTCCCAGTGCAAGATTAACTTTAACATAAGGATCTTGGTGCTTTTTTAACATTTTTTTGGAGAGTTTTACCCCATACTTTCCACTCACCGATAATGCGGCGGCGGCCATGCGACTCCAATCTGGCTGCTCACATTGAATCCAAAATGTTAATCGCTCTTCTCCGCTTTTATCTTCCAAGAGCAATGCGACCCAAGCAGCAGTGATCGCTACAGGAGGAGAGCTATCAGTTAAATTTGCGTGAATCACATCAATTACGGGTTGCTTACCAATTGTTTGCACACGCAGCAAACCAAGGGTGTTAAGGGCGCTTATGCGAACGTCAGGAGAGGAATCTTTAAGCAATGGAAGGAGCAAATCAACATGCTCAGTCAGATTAAGGTAGCATATTGCCTCGCAACCAAGCTGGCGCAACCCCGCACGATCACTGCGGCAGAGTTGCTCCAATTCCTCGCGATCAACCTGATCATACATACTAACAAGAGCAAAAATTGCAGCTGCTTTCTCTTCAGCTAACGTCTTAGAATTGCCGATGATTTGTTTTAACTCTGGTTTGATTTGCTCCATGCGCAAATGACCTGCAGCTTGAATTGCTTCCAGGCGAACGTACCACACTTTTTCTTGGCTTAAGAGGCGTGCAATCTCATCTTGTAAGGGGGCATCTCCATATGAGGCTGCTAGTTTGACCGCAACAGACCTCAACATCGAATTCGAAGAGCGCATTTGTTCGATAAGCACTGGAATGGCTTTTGCGTCTCTTGTGAATGCAGCTCCAAGAAGTGCATTAATTTGAATTGCTGGCTGGGTTGACACTTCTCCTTTATTCAACACCCCCCAAGCAATCACTTCGAGCATTTGCCGACTCGTGGCCTGCGTCTCATCTCCTTTTAATACCTTCTGCCACTCTTCCCAAGCTTCCGTTTCGTTTCCCTGAGCACATAATGCGCGAATATAAGCTGCCTGCAAAGCTTTTGAATCGGGAAGTTTTTCTAAATGGCCTTTTGCCTCACGTACAGCTGAATTAAAATCATTGATGCGTAAATGCGCATAGACCCGCTTCACTGCAGGCTCTTCTTGGGAATTTGCATAAGCCTGAATAGGACAGATTCCACATAAAACACTTGAGAACAGAAAAAAAGCTCTCTTTTTCATGCCAAATGACCGAGGGAGTATTTGCAAAAGATTCTTCCGTCGATTTTCAGGTTCTTTTGAGCCTCTTTTCAATTCTTTTTTCGGGGGTTGTATCAACATTCGTATACTACCCCCAAAAAAAGAATTGAAAAGAGGCCAAAATAATCCCGAAAATCGACGAAGCAATCATTTGCAAATACTCCCTAATCTTCGCCCACCGATTAAATGAAAGTGTAGATGAAATACACATTGTCCAGCATCTTCGCCGTTGTTTGTCAAAAACCGATAACCATCTGCGATTTCAAATTCTTCAGCTAGCCGCTGTGCCACAGCAATGCACTCAGCGATCAAAGGCAAGTCTTCTGCGGGGACCGATTGCAAATCGGGATATGCTACTTTAGGCACGATTAAAAGGTGCACAGGAGCTACTGGCGCAATGTCTTTAAAAGCAATAATCCGTTCATTTTCAAATACTTTATCGCATGGAAGCTGTCCTGCAATGATCTTTCCAAATACAGTTGTCATTAGGAATCCTTTTTTAGCACATATTGAAGAGCTTTTTGCACATCCTCTTTTGTCTCCCAAACGGAAATAAAACGCCCCTTATGGCAAAAAATTGCCCCTGGAATTCCCGAAACCCGCTTCAAATCCTCATTAAGCAAACCTGCCCATTCAGATGGCAAAGGGACACGTACTTTCATCCGGTCCTCATAAGTCGGAGGAATCCCTCGAAGTTTCCAATGCCCCCCAGACGGCATGATCACGAAAAGCGCTGGATGCTCTCTTCCACCTGAATCAAAAAAACATTCTAGCCAAGGAAGCGCTTCGTTAAAAAATAACACCTTTTCATTGAGCTTCATACTTGCTAAAACTTTTTCTCTGCACGACTGAATGTAATCACACCTCTCCATTAAGCGCCTTAAATGCCCTAAAACAAATTCAAGAGCTTCGAAAAAGGCTTTATTTTGAACATCTCGAGGCGCATCATAGAGAATGGGAACAAAATTCGAAACGACATGAGAAAACGTACAAGAACCCACTTCAGGAGTTACACGCCCATTATCATGAGCATCGACGCCTAGCACTAAGGAGCGATTAAAAAATTGGTAAATCTCAGCATTGATAATACGCTGATCCCTCAAATAACTTAAGACCATGCCAGCGCTGCTTAACTCTCCCTGATAGTCCGACTGATGATGATCAAATCGTTTAGCTGAAGGGTCAAACACCCCACCAACATCGCAGACATATTCACACCCCTCTAATTTTAATAGATCTCGGGTGCGAAGAATCTTATCTTGATCGACTAACCCAAACAACATCAGCAACGCACACGCCGTCACTTCATCCGCGTGAAAAGAACCATCGTGCGTCCCACAACTCCGAGGAATCATCTTCAGCCTATTGTTTTAAGAATAAAAAATCATTGTATCCGTGAAAAAAATATTGCTCAAGAACTGAGTTATCGACAGCTTTTCCACAACTTTTGATTAAGGCCAGAGCAAGATCAACATCTTTTTTTTCTGTTGCATTTTCAAGAACCAACACATTAAAAACAAATCACTTAGACTGAAATACCAAAAAAACAAAGCGAGCATTAAAGAAAAAAATGCTTCCCCTTTTCTCCTCTTTACTCCCACAATTTGAAAAGTTGTGAACAAATTTCCCACACCCTATAGTGCTTAAATATGGAAAGTTACCTCTACGCAGACCACTACGACCTCGTTACCCCAGATGGTTCAATTACGAACATTTGCCACGTCGACGCAAAAACGCTCGAAGCAGATTTGTTTATTCCAAACATCTCCCCTGCATTTGTAGGATTTCACATTGACAAAGACCACATCTCGTTTAACTTAAAAAGCACTCTTGCACAACTGGGTCTCAATGGCATCCATCTCGATCTTAGCCTCGATGCTGCACAACGGTGTGCAAAGGTTAGAGTGAGACTTACTGCTTTCGGGACGATCGCATCAGCCCTTTTAAGTGTTCTTTCAGAGGGAGCCTACATCGGCAAGCTCTTTGCAGCTGATCCCCGAAGAAAAGTACGCAATCCAGATTATCTCATGAGGATGTTTGGAAGAAGCGATCGACAAGGGCGCCCGTTGCTCTCCTTAGGTGGTCCAGAGGGACGAGATGAACTTTTGCTCGAAAAAATTGACGGAAGACTCGTCGCCTTCTTAAGGTTGCAAGAAGGAGTATTAGACTATGATAAAACAGCTACACTGGGTCTCCTCCCCACAATTTCAAAAGCGCTCTGTCATCCGATTTTTCGGTTGCGGACACTCATTCAACTGAACCAAATTTGGCTCCCTCTCGCGCAGCGCATGGTACAAGAAGAGGAGATCCTCTTAGTGCGTACTGCCCCTTTGCACATCCGCACCGCCTTTGGCAAAGTCATCGATTCTCTCCTCCCCTCAGGATACACCCACACCAATGCAAATGTCTTAGAACCCGATACCAAAGCGTCCGGAGATGTTTACGAATTTTTCGGTTCCTCCACTCAGGAGATCTCAAAAGTTCCCATCGAATTTTATACGCTTGAACCTCACCGAGAACATGTCTTTTTCGCAGATCGCGACCAGCTCCAGTCCAGTTTAGAAAACCCTGTTGCTCTTTTCAAAGCCTTTAAAACTGCGCCCGCTCCTGAAAACTCTCGAGCCTCTGTCTTCGTAGTCAAAGGAGAACAATTGCAACACTTGCTTCCAAAAGATTGGATCATCCGCGAAACACACCGCTCTGAATTTCCGGGCCTCTTTCACCCCGGACAGCAAGCTGTGTTGGCAGAACGTTATATCGAACAACAACCCTGTTTCCCTTTTTTGAAAAGCATCGAATCTGGCCTCATTACTAGCCAGGGAGTTTTACTCTGCCGCTATCTTCCTTCCCCTCTGATGAAACGGATGATTTTGGGAGATATTGTCCAACGCGGCCTCAAAGGAATCTATTTTCAAACCCCATCCCTGTCCCACGGCAATTTCTTCTCCCATGAGGACCGTTCAATGCTCTTGGATTTAAGCAAATTTGGAATTCCCGTTTTCTGGGTAGATCAGACATCTGAAAAAATCCTCCAATACACACTTAAACCCAATAAAGACTCAGGAATGTTCGTTCCATTGGACCTCATTGACACTTTCGTTAAGGCCACATTTTTTGGGATTTATGGTTCAAACCTCATCGAAGGCAACTTTGAACAGGAACTCTCACTCCTCCTCCAAGGAATCGAACGCATGCGCCATGAACTTTCACATCCTCAACTCAATCCGGAAGTGCCTATTGCACTTGTCACAGGTGGGGGACCTGGACTCATGGAAGTCGGAAACCGAGTCGCAAAACGAATTGGCATCCTCTCTTGTGCAAACGTCGTCGATTTCCGCACCAGTTCCAATCTCAACGTTCAAGAACAAAAACAAAACCCATACATCGATGCCAAAATGACCTTTCGCCTCGACAGGTTGGTTGAGAGGCAAGCAGAATTTCATCTTGACTTCCCAATTATTCTGACAGGCGGTTTTGGCACCGATTTTGAGCAGTGTCTCGAAGAGGTCCGCCGCAAAGTGGGAGCCGTTTCTCCCACCCCAATCCTCCTCTTTGGAGAGAGCGATTACTGGCGGCATAAAATCACTTCCCGATTCCAATGCAACCTTTCCTCTGGAACCATTACCAAATCGGAATGGATTAGCAACTGCTTCTACTCGATCCGCACTGCAGAACAAGGCCTAAAAGTCTACAAACAATACTTCACAGGAACCCTGCCCATCGGCCCCAAATTCCCTCCTGCACCTGACGGCTTTATAACCGTCATTTGACATAATTACGCGAAATTGATAGAAATATTTTTAACCGGCAGATTCATTCGGAAACATGCCTCAAATAGATCAATTTAAAGAGAGAACACACCATGGCACCAAAACCATCTAAGCCTAAACAACAAAGCTACGTTGTCAAATCTGAAAAACAAAAGCCCACTTCGCAAAAAACACAACAGCAGCAAGCAATCGCCTTAAAACCTGGACAAAAAGGCCCAACACCTCAAAAGCCACAACAACAGCAAGCAATCGCTTTAAAGCCTGAAGCAAATGCACTACAACAACAAGTCAAACAACTTCAGCAAGTGCAGCAACAGCAGCAGCAACAATTACAACAACAAGCACAACAAATGAAGATCCTCGAACAAAAATTTGCTGAAGCTACAAAGAAGCAAAGCCGTTAATTGATCTATACTGTGTCCACTTCAAAGTTAGAGAAATTTCAAACTCAGCGCTTCAATTT
>CAYWSY010000075.1:0-9878 GCA_964461105.1 uncultured bacterium | reverse complement strand
CCAAAGAGTGACATACTGGGCGAAATTTAAAAAGATGGGCTGGTTAGACGCTTACGCACAGGGCCTGCTTCAATAAGCAAAAAATTGAAGCGCTGAGTTTGAAATTTCTCTAACTTTGAAGTGGACGCAGTATATGTTACAAAAAATAGCTAACACCATTCGACATCTGACAATGGATGCAGTTGAGCGCGCAGGTTCTGGGCATCCTGGGATGCCCATGCGGCATCATATATCCCGCTCCGAGAGAACCTAAAGCTCCCGTGTTTGAAACAGCGGCAACAAGCTCTGGAGTCATTATCCCTCCAGCCATGGGCGCTTGAATAATTGGAATTGTGAATGGGAATTGGGCATTCATGAGCGTAACCTTACAAATCAGCGATGTCGATGATGCGGTAAAAATAGCGACTATTTAATAGAGCGTCAGAAATTGGGCCTAAATGAAAGAGAACCGGCGAAATCCCAAAACCTTTTGGAACAGCAAGAGCTGCTATCTTCGCTTTCATTGCATCAATCACTTCGAGGCCCAATTCACGGCGGCGCATTTTAACTTCACAGACAAAAAGCGTATTTGAACGCATGTGAATCAGGTAATCAATCTGACATCCTTTATGGCGAGCTGTTGCTTTTTGAAAATAAGGATTATCCATTACAATATCTTGAGAATGGATTCCCAGTGCTTGATATAAAAGCGATCTATTTTTCAGCAACAAATTTTCGAGCTGGAATCCAAGCATCGGCTCCCATGCAGACAAGCTTGAAAGAGGGACTTCTAGAAAAGAACCTTGCTCAATTTTTGTAAGATTAGGTTCAATATAATGGGTATAAAAACGAAGATAATTATCGGAAAGTCGATATAAAGTGAGCTTGCCTGGTTTACCAGTTTTTAACGACCAATCTGGGTGCTTGCTCACAAATCCACAGATCTCAAGAGCTTTAAGATGATTGCTCAACGTGCCACTTGGCGCATATGCCATTGCCTTTTGCAAAGTCATTCGATCTTTCATGCCCTGACTTAAAAAAGTGATGATCTTCTTATAAACCTCTCCTCTAGACCTAAAAAGATCATTAAAAATCCGGTCAAATTCACGAACCAAAAGACCATTTTTTTCAAAACAAAGACGTTTAATATTATCATCTACGCTTTGATGAGTCTGAAACTGTTCAAGATACCAAGGCACGCCCCCTATCACACTTAGCAACTTGAAAAAATCAAGATCTGACCCTTTGAAACCTTGAAGAGTCAATAATTCTCTGCACTGTGGAATCGGCAATTCTGTAAGCTCCAAATAGAGAGAAACTCGTCCAAAAAAAGCTGTACTGTTGATAATGTTCTTATCGATCCATGTCGAAATAGAACCGCATAAAATCAGAATGATAGATGGGTGATTCTGCAGAACAAGATCCCACCAGACTTTTAGCTTAGAAACGAATGTAGGATCTTTTGAGCCCATCCACGAAATCTCATCAAAGAGAATCACAGTGGGTTCTTCCCTTAGATGCCTCGATAAATGCGCAAAGGCATCACTCCAATCCGTAAATGTAAAAGGAGGAAGATGAAATAAAGCTGCTACCCCACGAGCAAAAGCATCGCGCTGATCCTGTGCGGTCACTCCTTTGACTGGAGCTAACCCACTAAAGGGCAAAAAAACCTTATTCCTTCCAAATTCTTCAGCAAGACGACTTTTCCCTATTCGGCGACGTCCTTTAATGACAACAAGGCAGGCTCGAGCTGATCTCGACAGATCTTCCAACCTCTGTAGCTCGATATCTCTTCCGACAAATGGTTTCATAGAACCCATGATAAATGAGCATAATGATTCTGTCAATCAGTTCTGCTCAAAATCGACATTTGTCGATTTTGAGCAGAACTAAATTTCAATCTATTGACTGAGCTGATGGAACATGCAATTATTTGATAATGAACAACTTATGTTAAATCTGGACAATTATGTAATCCGATTTCATAATTGGCTACATGAGGTGGATATGTTCATTGAACGAAAAATTGCATTGCGGCTGAAGAAATTAAGTACGCAATTCCCAGCTGTAGGGATTTTAGGTCCTCGGCAATCTGGAAAAACAACGATTGCAAGGAATTTATTCCCCACTTACAAATACCTCAACTTAGAAGAGCTGGATACGCGCGCTTTTGCAGCCGAGGATCCGCGGAGGTTTTTAAAAGCCCTTGAAAATGAACAAGGCGTGATCCTCGATGAAATCCAGCGTGTTCCCGATCTTCTGTCTTATATTCAAACGCATGTAGATGAATGGCAAAAAACGGGCTTTTTTATTCTCACAGGATCGGAAAATATCCTCTTAAATCATCATATTAACCAAACTCTCGCAGGGAGAATCGCTCTTGTAACGCTTTTGCCTCTGAGTCTTGAGGAACTTGACGCAGCTTCTCTTCTTCCCATTGAAATGGAGGAGATTCTTTTTCGCGGGTTTTATCCCTCTGTGCATTCCAAAAAGATCGATTCTAAAGAATGGATTCAAAGTTACATTCAAACGTATGTCGAAAGAGATGTGCGACAGATCAAGCAGATCACAGATTTATCCATGTTTCAAAAATTCCTCCAGCTTTGCGCAGGGCGCGTAGGGCAACTTCTCGATTTAACTTCACTTGGTAATGATTGTGGAATTACTGCACATACTGCACGTTCTTGGATCTCACTTTTAGAGGCTACGTATATTATATTTCTCTTACAGCCCCACCATAAAAACTACAATAAGCGAGTGATTAAAACACCTAAACTCTATTTTTATGATACAGCGATTGCTTGTAGCCTTCTATCAATTCAATCGTCAAGAGATCTAATCTCTCATTATTTGCGCGGTAATCTTTTTGAATCGATGATCCTCTCTGATCTTCTTAAACAACGCTTTAATGCAGGGCTTCGATCAAATGTCTACTTTTGGCGAGACAAGTCGGGCCATGAAATCGACTGCATTCTCGAACATGGTTCAAATCTCGTGCCAATTGAGATCAAATCTTCTGAGACGATCCATTCCGATTTTTTTACAGGTCTTGCAAAATGGAATCAACTCACTGAAAATGATCCTTCAAATGGTTTTTTAGTTTACGGAGGCCGTGAAAAGCAAGTGCGCTCTCAAGGTGTCGCCTTAAGCTGGAGAGAGCTTTACAATTTGCCTACTGTTCAACTATACAATACGCATAATCGATAAAGCAATCCCAACAAAAAAGCCAACAGTAAGCAGCGAAAGCCCATAGCCGATCAATACAACGCCTCCATCATCTTCCAACATGCCAAGGGACAATAAAAAAATCGACCAGGCTGCGGTTAAATTGGAAAGAGGAATAGGCAAAGGCAATGCCAAAAAGATCCCTAAAAGGCAAATAAGCAATCCATTGACCTTTTCCATGATAGGTGACCTGCAAACGCCCTGCAATCTGGGATGGATCCACCGTTTTATTTTTCTGACAACCAAAAGAGTTTTATCTGTGATTTTATCAAGAGTATGTACAGGCACTTTTTTTGATAATAACTTCTTTGGCAGCCACAGATGTTTCCCGAAGGCCATTCTTAACCCCACAAAGGAGATGGCCAAGCCAAAGGGGAAGGAAAATCCTGGGATTTGAATTGGCTGACAAAAAGGCAAACTAAGTAAAATCAATAGAACGGGCCTTCCCCGCCCAGAGAGAATACGTAAAACCTCCCCTATCGCTATCGGCTTTTGCGCCGCTCTAGCATGCACAAGCAAAATCCCTTCCTCTAATGTCCTGACCTCTTTTCCTTTTGCCATTTTACTTAAACGGTCCTTACTTATCTAAACTCATCAATGAGATTTGCTATTAAACCTGTCCACCCCGTTTGATGGGAAGCTCCTAAGCCTTGCCCTGTCTCTGCATGAAAGTATTCATAAAACAGAATATGGTCTTGAAAATAAGGGTCCTGTGCAAAGGGAAAATGGGGATTGAAAAATGCACGCTTTCCCGTTGCATCCTTTGTAAAAATGGAAATCAACCGGTTTGCAAAGGAACCTGCCATTTCTTTTAAAGACACCTCCGGCTCATCGCCAGCCCTGATCGTAAAGTCTGCTTTAAAAGCATCTGCATACCGACTTAAAGATTCTAAAATTAAATAACTTGTTGGAAACCAAATGGGCCCTCGCCAATTTGAATTACCCCCTTTTAAACGCGTAGTCGATTCCCCTGGTTCATACCCAACACACATATCTCGATAATGAAAAGGGTGATGCTCATGGAATTTGGAAAGACTGCGAAATCCATACATAGAGCGAAATTCATTGGGATTCCAAAGATATTTCAGAACGCTTTTTAAGTGATCCTCATTGACAAGGCTCAAAACATACTGTTTCTTCTGCCCTTTGGCCACGGGAATGACACACTCTTGGGTAAGTTCCTTTCTGTTGTTTAAAAACCAAAGGAATTTCTCTCGAAATTCTGGAAATTCATTAAGCTCCGATTCAAGGATCACATCAACAGCAAAGATAGGGATAACCCCTACAAGCGAGCGCACCCGAAATCTAGAGTAATTCCCGTTTGGATAGACAAGTACATCGTAAAAGAATTGATCCTCATCACACCACATTGAATAGGTCTTATTACGCATCTTTTTCATCGCGTATGCAATGTAAACAAAGTGTTGAAAAAATTTTGTTGCAAGAGATTCATAACAGGAATCGCCACGTGCAAGCTCAAGGGCCATACGCATGAGATTAAGCGAGAACTTCGCCATCCACCCCGTTCCATCCGATTGCTTTAAAGTAGCCCCGAATCCTCCTTCCTTTGAGCGATCGATCAATGTAATGTTGTCTAGACCTAAAAATCCCCCTTCAAATACGTTACATCCAGAACTATCAACTTTATTCACCCAATAGGAAAAATTAATGAGCAATTTAAAGAAGCACTTTTTTAAAAATGGGAGATCTTTCTTCCCTGTTTGCTCTTCATACATCCGATAGAGCTTCAGTGCTGCCCATGCTTGCACCGGAGGGTTCAAGTCTGAAAACTCCCATTCATATGCAGGAATGGCTCCATTGGGGTGTTGAAATTGATCAAACAACAGCAACCACAGTTGATCTTTTGCAAATTCAATGTCAACAAGACCCAATGTCAAACAATGAAATGCCAAATCCCATGCCGCAAACCAAGGATATTCCCATTTATCAGGCATCGATAAAATCCGCATCGAATTGAGGTGGCGCCAATGGCTATTGCGAATGTGCTTTCGATTACTCGGTGGAGGAGGAAAAGCGGGATCTCCTTCCAACCAGAGATTCACGTCAAAATAATAAAACTGCTTACTCCAGAGCATTCCGGCAAGCGCTTGTCTTTGAATAAGCTTTTCATCTGGCGTGCTCTTGGAAGGATGCACCGTATCATAGAAAGCATCTGCTTCTTGTTTGCGCGCTGCTATAATCTGATCAATTTCTCTCAAGGGGTCATTAAGCTGTTTATTTGTAAGCCTTACATAAATCACAACAGAGCCTTTTGCAGGAACTGCTTCAAAATGATAATGCAAACCTGCTTTGGTTCCTTTTCCTTCTGGATTAGTAACTTCCTGTCTATGGACGATCTTTTGATGGAAAGCATCTTTAAAAAACCCTTTTCCAATATGAGGATCCTCATTATTCGTAAATAAAGGTTTTCCCCCTTCTGTTGCATACAGATATCTCTTGCCCAAATGGTAATCAAAGTCAAGATTCTTTGGAGATAGGAGCTTTGTATCATCTGCAATCAAACAAAGAGGCTTATTTCGTTGAGACGCATCAGTAATCACTGGTTCTGGCTGCCGCTGCTCTCCCCATGCCCATTGATTGCGAAACCATAGCTGTGGGATAAGATGCAGCGATGCGCTATTCCCCCCGCGATTAATCGCTTCAATCCGAACACATAGATCCTCTTCAGAATGTTTGGCATATTCAATGAAAATATCAAAATAGCGATTCTCCGCGAACATTCCAGCATCTGACAGCTCAAATTCAGGATCATGAGAGCCTCTTTTACTATTTTCACTTTTGAGTCGCTGATAGGGAAATTCATCTTGAGGATATTTGTAGAGATATTTCATGTAGGAATGCGTGGGCGTTCCATCGAGATAAAAATATGACTCTTTTACATCTTCGCCATGGTTTCCCTCAGGAGCTGAGAGTCCAAAGAGCCTCTCTTTTAAAATCGGATCCTTTCCATTCCAAAATGCGGGAGCAAAAACAAGCACTTGATACCGATCGCAAAAGCCTGCAATTCCATCTTCACCCCAGCGAAAAACTTTTTTATGAGCATCTTCAAATGGAAAATAATGCCAGGCATCTCCATTCCAACTATAATCTTCTCGAACAGACCCCCACGCCCGCTCTGCAAGATAAGGACCCCATTGATACCATCCAGGAACAGGACCAGTTCCCTGGTTTGCTAGCCTTATGTTCTCATCCGTTTGTTTTCTCATAATTTCTTCTTCTTCCATTAAATTTAATGCTTAATGCACATATATAATATTTTAATTAATGAACCAACAGGAATCCTCCCTTGTTTAAAAAAACATAAGTGCCTAAATTACACCCAAACAACTTCAAAAGTTGGTTGGGTATAACCATTTTTTCTTCTGGATATTTTATGCACGTCTACTCTCCTCAAATCGTTCAATTTATCCGCGAGATCAAAAGGACCATCAAGCATGTCCTTGCCACTGAGGTTGGTCTAAAGGTAAGCACTGAGCGTTTCTATGATCGCACTGGAAGGATCTCTTATCCCATTTCCGTTGTGATCTTCTGCAATCAAAGCATGCTTGGTTACTTTGACCCCAATTTTTATGAACTCGGCTTCCATGAAAGCCTCATGCACATCAGCCGCAAGCAGCTACATCAAGTGATCCGCCATGAACTTGCCCATTATCTCACATTCATTGAACATGGGGAAGCTGCCAGCTCTCATGGATCTGAATTTCGAGAGTGTTGTAAAAAGCTTGGCTGGGGAGAAGAGGTCTATCGAGCCACCATCTGCCTTGAAGGAGGACCGTCACCTATTTCAATTGAAGCGAGCAGCGTGCTTAGAAAAGTCCACAAATTGATGGCCCTTTCCTCCAGCAGCAATCCCAATGAAGCAGAACTTGCGATGATCAAATCACAGCAACTGCTTCTTAAACACAATCTTGAAAACACTCAGCTTAGCAAAAGCGATGAGGAAAAGCTTTTTCTCAAACGGATCATGGAGAACAAAAGAGTTACAGGAAAAATGCGCGCCATTGCCAAGATTCTCGAGACATTTTTTGTGAGCATTGTCTATAGCAGATCGAAACAGTTTACCTGCCTAGAACTATTGGGAAATGCAGTTAATCTCGAGATTGCTGACCATGTGGCAACTGTTCTTAATGTTCAATTCGATTCCCTGTGGCATCAAGCACAGCAACAGAGCCGGCTGAAGGGAACTGTTGCCAAAAACTCCTTCTTTCTAGGGATCGCTAAAGGCTACTGCACCAAAATCCAAGCGCTTAAACAGGAGCATTCCCCTGAAGTTGCACATGCACTCATGGTCATGGAACATCAACTCAGCGATGCGAAAGCCTGGGTCTATTCCCGCCTCTCTTCCACACGAAGCCAAGGAAGCTATTGTAAAGAATCCTCTCTATTAGGCGAGCGCATCGGAAGGGAGCTGACCATCAATCCCGCATTGAAGCAACATTCAGAAAATTCCTTGCACTTTTTAAGTTGAAATCTCTTTTTAAAAGAGAAAACAACTGAGCAATTATGTCATCGAGTGTATCTTTCAAAAAACAACGAACTCCTGCAACTGAATATACCCCTTCCGGTTCAAAGGCACCCAAGCAGCCTTTCAACTGGAAGTACTATATACCGAAATAACCTAGCGTTTAAGGCGGCAGTATACGCGGGCAACTTCCTCATAAAGGGAAACAGGCGTTGCTCTGCCATCGCGAGCGAATGCGTTTATACACTTTTCATATAACTCAGCTGCTTGTTCATAGCGTTCAAGATGGAAGTTTATAAGGGCGGCTTCTTGATAACGGAAGGGTGACACCTTTGTGCCATCGCGAGCGGATGCATCAAAGGCAAGATTGAAAGACTTAGCAGCTGCATGGAAATCACCCTGCCCGGCCTGTGTAATGGCAGTTTGTACTAAATCACCACCATCTGAAGAGCTAATGCTCGAATTAGCCAGGGATATTTGCTCAATGCTTCTTTTCCCCGGTGAAATACTGCTCTCGCTTGAACTTGCAGCAACGGTTGATGTAGGTGGAGGGATTGATACAGATGGAGAGTGCAAATATTGTTCGCTGGCAGCCTGAACTAAGAAATCCAACGAGCATAAGGAAGAAGTTCCGTTTGAGCTTGCCAATGTTCGTTGATTTTTAAAGGGTTGCGACTCTGGCTGTTGAGCGCTTGGCACAGAAGAAGAAGAAGAAGGTATTGAACTTGAACATGAATTTATTAACGACATAACTAACCTCGATTTTATTTGTTTAATTTAACATTTATTACCATATTTTACTTTCTTTATATGTTTTTTTCAACTCTTTACTAACAATTTGCAAGCGTTTTTTAGAAATGTCACCTTTGGTAACTAGAAGTTACTGATAATCAAAAGGCAACAACAATGGAAGAACGTATTTCTATAAATAATAATAAACTAAGTCGTTTAGAAACAATGATTAAGGCTCATGAAAAAACGACTAACAACAACTCAAGCATCTGAATGTCTAAGGCTTGGAGTTAGATAAGTTAAAAGACTCTCCAAACAATTAAGGGTTGAAAGGGGCCAAGGGACTGAATTGAAAGCTCCCACGATTGGATTATTTTTCAGGGGTTTGTATTAAATTTAATTCAACCCCCTGAAAAATAATCCAATCGTGGGAGCTTTCAATTCAGTCCTTTAGGGTGCCTTTGAACCGGAAGGGGTGATATACCGAAATAATCACGAAAAGCGGCGAAAAATTTTACTGGGATAAGCTCTTTAAGAGCCAAAATCCTTGGAAAGGGTTTGCAAACCAAGTTTCGTAAGCCTCAATATTCTCAGTGTGAACTAATTCTAGATTTTTAAAAAGCTGGGTATAATAAAAAAGAGAACGATACCGGACAAAATACCCCTTACAGGGAGAACACACGGTTTGATGCGTGGACGAGCAGCTTTCTCGAAAAAAAAGATGCCCACCCGGTCTTAACCAGGAGACGAGACGGCAGGCTAAAGCCTCCACTTCGACATCAGCTAGATACATCAGTAGCCAGTTAATGAAGATTAAATCGAAAGATGCAGGAGGATACTCTAAATCCATGACATCTGCGCACTGATATGTAATGTTCGAAAACTGGGCATGATGTTTCCGATTTTGTTCAATGAATTGCTGAACAAAATCAACTGCAGTTACATGGCTAGCCTTTGCTGCAAAAGGCCCCGTAAATCTCCCAATTCCAGCTGCAAGCTCAAGAACATCTTTCCCATCAAAGGAAGGCAGATAATTAAATATTTCTGGCCGTTCCTCAAGATCAATCTGAGTCGCTTTCGGATGAAGCAACATCGACTGCAACGTTGCGGGTTTCATTTCCCAAAATGAGTGGCATTCACGTCTTCTTTCTGTCATAAGAAATCACACTTTATCAGAGGACGCGAGAAAACTCGGTCCTTTAGAGGGACTTGCAAAAATAAAGAAATAGAATCCCTTTTGTTAGAAAGACGAAAAAAATTTTTAAAAACAATGGCTTCTCTGGTATTCTAAGAGCATCTTACCTCAACCTAGATACCAAAAGAAGCCATTATGACTTTGAAACAAACTTTATCGCAATACTGGGGAAAAATTCAAGGGACACTTTTCCCACAATTAGAAGAAGACCTTGAGATATTGTCAAAAGTTGTGTTTTGGCCGTTGAGCATATCCTCTGATTTT
>CAYWSY010000074.1:0-9997 GCA_964461105.1 uncultured bacterium | reverse complement strand
CTATTATCCTGTTATTTTTTCTTTATTCAACTTTGCAGGTATTCTGGGTGCCTTTCAGGATACCTGCAAAGTCCTCCGAAGCATGAGACAAAAAATGATTGGAACGATATAATGATTAAACGATAGGAATTTTTTTCATCGTTATATCATTATATCATTTTTATCGTTGATTTTGTTGCTCAATAAAAAGACTTTGCAGGTGTTCTGGGTGCCTTTGAACCAGAAGCTAAATCGCTTAAAGTTGTTGCTTGAGAGCGTTTGTAATAATCCCCTGCGATGCGTGCAAGTTGTTCTGTAAATGCCTTGCGTATTGCTGGCGCAGTAATTTCTTCAGACTTCCATCCTTCTGCTTTTGGAAGTGTAGTAGGTGAAGATGAAGTAACAGATGAACTAGCTGACATAATTAACTCTCGTTATATTTGATTTTTTAACTATTTTATGTGATTTGTTTGCGCGTTTCAATTAAAAAAGATGATTTCAATTTAAATTAATTTTTAAGCGGTGCGCATGAAAAAAATATCTCAATTAACAATGGTGTCGTGTATGACATTGAAATATGGGATTCATTGTTTTAAACAGTTTCATTCTGCTTGCTGTCCGTGGAGCACTCTTCGTTCGCCATCGGCAGGTCCCTTTTCGGGCTCATCTGATTGGGCTTTTCCAAGATGGTGTTGTATTTTTAGAGCTTGTTATTGTGCTAACCCTTTTTCTGCCTCTAGGAGTGATCTGTGGGATTTGTATGCAATTGTTGCTGATCTGTGATGTGCTTTTGGATCATCACATGCAGATGCGCATGCAACTGAGTCATCTGAAGTTGTTAAGAGATGTGCCAGAGCTGTATCCATCAGCCAAAAAACTGGGGCTCTTTTCCTTTCTAGGAATGGGAGTCGTTGCAGTGATCTCTTCGAGTGCGAGCCTTTATGGGGAGCTTCCGGTCCCCCAGTTTTCTTGGACGTTGTTAGGCTTAACCATATTGATGAGCATCGTTGTCCTGTGGTCTCAGCGTCATTGTGGCAAGGCAGCTCTCTATCCGGTGCATAACTTTCTATTTGGAGCGCAAGAGGCCTTGATCAGAAGATGGATGTTCCCATCTGCTAATGCTGCAATTTCTCCTTCTTTTTCATGGAAGCCCCCTAGTTCAGAATCCTACCGTCATTTAAGCGAAAGCAATCCCTTAGCGCGGATGACAACTGGATTCCAAGGGCACAAGGAATTTGAAATTAAGCTGCACCCAGATGAAAAGCCCCATGTTGTGGTGTTGATTTTAGAGTCTTTTCGCGCTCAATCGGTCGGACCTCTTGCAACGCCCCATTTTAACCGGTTAATTCAAGAGGGGATTTTATTTTCTCAATTTTATTCGAATGGAACCCTCTCTTATCAGGCGTTGCTTGGCATCTTATACGGCCTTCCCACGTGTGAATCTTATCGCCATTTAGGTTCTTATCACTCTATTCCGCTGACAGGTTTACCGGAGCTTTTTAGATCTGCAGGGTATCACACGGGGTTCCATCACAATGGATTGCTCAGTCTATTTCAAGAACGCGATTTTCATCGGATGCATTTTGATGAGGTGTTTGACGGGCAAGAGATTGAAAAAAGTGGGGGATTTCCTCCGAATTGTAGGTCTGGATGGGGACTGTATGATGAGTATTTAATGCGTCATGCAGCCGCTTGGTTAGAACAGCAATCCTCTCCAACATTAATGGTGATGACAACAGTAACGAATCACCATCCTTGGGAAGCACCTCTTCATCATGTTGCGCCCGATTTTAGCTCATGTGGAAATGGTGTTTACCAACGTTTCTTAAAAACGATGCACTATACAGATGCTTGCTTAAATGAATTTGTCACTTTACTTCGTCAAAAAGACTTGAGTCGCAAAACGATTTTAGTTGTGGTGGGAGATCATGGACAGCCGATGGGAGAGCATCAGGGCAACTTGATGACCTGTAATTTTCTCTATGAGGAAAATGTGCATGTGCCTTTGCTTATTCTTGCTGAAGGAAGGATTCATCATCCAAAAGTGATCTCTTCTTTAGGCTCACACGTCGATCTGATTCCGACACTAATGGATGTGCTTCAGATCCAAGGGATGCACCATGGGGTAGGCTCTTCGCTCATGCGCAAAGAGCAGGAGCGGTGGGTGATGATGCATAACCCCTATGAGCCGGGTTTTAGAGGGTGTCGCTTTGGAGAATGGAAGTGGATCCAGCAGTGCCTCTCTTCTCAAGGAGAGCTCTATCGCCTGAAGGATGATCCTCATGAATCGGTTAATTGCATTGCAACGTATCCTCATATTGCACAGCAATTATCTGAATCTACCGATGCGTATTTTATTCAGATCGCTCGCCTGTATCAGGAAGGAAAGATTGGGTATGGGGAACTCAAGAAAACAGATTTAAAAGCTGATCATCTGCTTGAACTGACTTTTTCTCGCACGTTGATCACAGATGACAAGTTGATTGCAATCGCAAGAACTGTCCCCAAGTTAAAAATCTTAGTTTTGGGGGAGTGTTTGCTCTTAACAGATCGGGGAATTGCTGCCATCTTAGCGCACTGCCCCTATCTAGAGGCTATCGATGCCCCTGGAGTAACCGATCTGACGGATGCGCTGTTTACAGAGGGGCTTTCCTCTGAACGCAAGTATCTATTTCGCGTTAATTTCGCTGACGCAGATCAGCTCACCGATACAGGGGTGTTACATCTCGCGCGGTCTTGCCCTCGCTTAGAGACGGTAATGTTGAATGCAAACAGGATGACAGATGAAGCCCTTTTTCATTTGGCAGAGCACAATCGTCATCTCGGGCAGGTGATGTTTGTGAACGCAGACCGATTGACCGATCTTGGGTTTAAGGCTCTTTGTGAGCGCAATCCCCATATTCACCGCCTCAGCTTGGTTGGAGGGGCTGGGCTCACGGATCAGTTTCTCTCTCAGCTCAAACACCTTCCCTTGGAAAAACTGCAGATTAGGTCAGCGCCTCAGCTGACCGATGCGGGGATCGCAGCTCTTAAGGGGTTGCCGCTGCAGTCTTTAGACCTCACTGATTGCCCAGGGTTAACACCCGCCGCGCTTTCTATTGTTAAGTCGTTTAATTTAAGCTGTTTAAGGATTAATCATTGTTCGGAAATGACAACGCCTTAACTCGTTAATAATCAAATCCTTTATCTTGCTTGCTGTGCATAGCAATTAATTTTGTTGAAATTGATATTAGTTTTGTGTTATAATGGTTTCAGGACAATATTAATACTATAAAAACTAAACGGTTAATTAGAGGTTTAATTATGAGTGGTAGAACTGGAAGTGTTACAGGTGGGCAGGCGTTTACTCCAACCCAGTTTGATGCAGCGATTATGAGCGGCGCAGAGCCGATTGCCAGAATTAGCGATAAGAAATACTACACCTTGACAGGGTTAAGTGAGCGCAATGGCAATATGCTCACGATCTTTTTGCGTAAATTCTTTAGCCTAGATACACGGATTGCTCAAGCGGTGATCAGTGCAATGCAAGAAAGGCTTCGAAACCCTGATTTAACATCAGCTGAAGTAAGAACCCTGCAGGAAAAGGTAAGTGCATTTATTACAAACAAATTAAGATTGAATGACGATGTGCAAAGGGACTTTACCCAACAGGTGAATACGCACGCAGATTCAGCGTATGCTCCAAAGCTTCGAGCGGAACGACAAGCCGCAGCCGTTAGAGCGGAACAACAAGCCGCAGCTGCAAACGCTTATGAAGCAAGTTGGCCCGAATTGAGGCATGAAGCTGTTTCTAATACGGCGGTGCTCATTCGATCAGAGAGCGGTGCTAGCGCGCCGTTCACTCATTTAGCAACAATGCAAAGTAGTATAACGGAGCAACGGAGTGCTTTACAGGCATTAGAAACCAATCTAGCAAGCATTAAAACAAACTTGAGTGAAGAACAAGAAGAGTATCAAAGGCTGAGTACTGCTAAAAATAACCTGCTTAATGAGATCGGGCAAGTCAATGTTGGTATCACGAGTTCATATACAACAGTAGGAAGATCTGTAGAAGTTATGATCGAACAATTGACGCGTGGACTGCCAGTGACCTCTGCTGAGGAAGGGCTTGAGGTGTTTAGCCGTGAGCTGGCTCAAAAACAAGGTAAGTATCTTAAGAATTTTCATAATGAGGATCTCGCGAAGGAAGTCGTAGCAATTAGTCAAAAACTGGGAAGGCTTATCCTATTTAGGGATGAATTGTTAATTCCCTATTTGAATGCAAAAACACGTTGCAATAACTTAAAGAAAGCATTGGATGATGCCGTATTACAAGGTAATTTGGATTTAGCAAGTGAGCTTATTGAGCAAATGAAGTCTGAGCTTCAACAGGCTCAGAGGGCTGCAGGTCAATTAAGAGAAGGCTTGTCACAATTACAAAAGGATGATCCGAATCTCAGAATGTTATTCCCAGAAGAACAACTTGAGGTAATAGAACGTAATAATAAGCGGGGAGCTAAGGAGCCTTTAACCCCTGAAAACGTATTGGGAACCCCTGAAAACGTATTGGGTGAATTAACTTCATTTCTAACGTCAATTGACACAGGGAAAGCAACGATTGCTGAAAAACAAAGCGAGATCGCAGGGTTGGAAACTCAAATTAATAATTGTAATTTAGGGATTATATATTACGCTGGTGAGCAAGCAGAGAATACCACAGCCGTTGATGCAAAGAGATCAGAAGTGAGAGTACTAGCTAGAAGGATTTTCGATTTTGACGACTTGATTAGGAGTCAGCAAGAAAATGCAATAACCTTGACTAGAGCTCCTTCCGAGAACGATACAGGAAATAGGCGCTTCCAAGCAATCATTAGAGCGCATGTGGAGCTTTCTCGTTTGAGCAATGCGAACCCAAATCCAGAAGAAATTTTTAATCGGCTGCAAGCTCGATTGCTGGTGTTAGATACACCTGATGTTAAAGCCAACATCATGGTCAATATCAATGCTTCCTTGGGCGCGGTAGCATAAGCATCCCATTTGAAGGAGGGGCTTTCTTTGGAAAGCCCCTCCTTTTTTTATGTCCCCGCGTTTAGATCCGTGCGCGAAAAGGGCAAATTCCCTACAATTTTGTATCATGTGACTATGAGTAGATACAAAATTTTTTATGAATCCAATTGAAATCCTTCTTGCCCAAGCGCCTCTCATCGAAGAGAAAATGGGCTATCAGTTCAAAAATCGGCAGCTTCTTGTCTTGGCCTTTATCCACCGCTCGTTTTTTAATGAGCATCGGGATCTGATTGATCAGCATAATGAGCGGCTTGAGTTCTTAGGCGATTCCGTGTTGGGTTTGCTTATCTCAGATTATCTCTATACGCACTTGCCCTATGAGCCTGAAGGCTATCTCTCTCATCTGCGCTCGCAGATCGTCGAGGCGGGAAGTTGCGTCCAATTTATCAATACGCTTGAGATCGCCTCTTATGTCTTGCTCGGCAGAGGAGAGCGGATGAATGATGGCCGGGGACGCGATACGATTTTGGCCGATTTGTTCGAGGCGCTCATTGGAGCGATCTACTTGGATGGGGGGTTATCTGCGGCCTCTACGTTTTTCTTTACTCGCTTTACCCATTTAATGCAGGCGCACGTGCTTAAGCCAGTGCGCAACTGGAAAGCGGAGCTTCAGGATTATTCTCAAAAAAAATACCAGAGGCCGCCGGCGTATAAGGTGCTGAAGGAATCTGGGCCCGATCATAGTAAGGTCTTTGAGGTCGCAGCTTTTATTGATGAGCAGCAAGTGGGCGAAGGCCAGGGATCATCGAAAAAAGAGGCGGAGCAGGCGGCAGCAGAGAGTGCTTTGCGCAATTTAGGAGTGATTGTCGATGGCTAAAACAAAGGTGCTGTGGAGCTGTAGCGAATGTGGTCATTCCCAGGCTAAATGGACGGGGAGTTGTTCTGTTTGTCAAAAATGGAATACGTTTTCAGAGGAGCTAGAGATTGAAGACAAGCAGAGGCGCTTTGAGCCGACTGGAAAGCCTGTTGCAAAACCGGTTCGTGTGAAAGAGGTGAACAGTGATGAAAGTCGGCGGATTTCGACGAAGATGGCGGAGTTCGACCGGGTGATGGGTGGGGGAATTGTTCCAGGATCCCTCTCATTATTTGCAGGGGATCCAGGAATTGGGAAGTCAACGCTGATGCTGCAGCTCGCTCAGAATTTAGCGAGTCAAGGACTGACGGTGCTCTATGTGTGCGGGGAGGAGTCGGTAGAGCAAACTTCTTTAAGAGCGCGTAGGTTAAATGTGGGGGATGATCGCCTTTATTTATTAAGCGAGACACTCTTTTCTCAGATTAAGTTGCAGATTGATCATGTCAAACCTGATATTTTAATCGTCGATTCGATTCAAATTGTCTATAAATCTGAGCTTCCCTCAACGCCGGGTTCGGTCTCGCAAGTGCGTGAGCTTGCAACGGAATTTATGCATTTAGCAAAGGGCCTGGGGATTGCAACGTTTTTAATTGGCCACGTGACCAAGTCGGGAGAGATTGCGGGGCCCAGATTACTTGAACATATGGTAGATACGGTTTTGGAATTTGAAGGAGATCGTCAGCATGGGTATCGATTGCTCCGCTCTGTAAAGAACCGTTTTGGCCCCACTGATGAGATTGCGCTGTTTCAGATGGCTGGGATGGGGCTGATCGAAGTGAGTAATCCTTCACAACTTTTTTTAGAAGAGAGAATGCGCGAGGTGTCCGGGTCTGTGATCATTCCAACTACGGAAGGAACGCGGGCTCTTTTGATCGAGGTGCAGTCTTTAGTGGCAGCTTCTTCTTTTTCCACTTCATCGCGCAAATCAACGGGATTAGATACAAATCGGTTAAGTCTGTTGCTTGCTGTGCTTGAAAAGCGGATGGGCTATCAATTGCATCATTGTGATGTTTTTGTATCGATTGCTGGGGGGTTAAAAATTGTGGAACCTGCGATTGATTTGGGGATTTTGATTGCAATCGCCTCTTCGTTTTGTAATAAGCCGATCCATCCTGAGACAGTTGTGATTGGTGAGGTGGGATTGGGGGGAGAGGTGCGCAGTGTAGCGCGCGTGGAGAGCCGGATTAAAGAGGCGATCCACATGGGGTTTCAAACATGTGTTTTGCCGAAGCGTAATTTAAAGAACATTTCCTCTGAGCTGCTTAAAAAAATTCGCTGTGTGGGGGTCGATCTTGTCGAGGAGGCGATCCATGAACTCATCCCTTAAAATCATTCGCGTAGGGTGCCGCAGCTCTCCATTGTCGCAAGCTCAAGTTAAAGAGGTTCTGGAAGCTCTAAAGCTGGTGCATCCAAATGTCTCCTTTGAAACCACTTTGTTGGAAACTAGAGGAGATAGAGATCTTCAGGCATCGCTCAGTCTGATGGATAAGACCGACTTTTTTACCGATGAGATTGATCAGCGTCAGCTGCTGGGTGAATTTGAAATTGCAATCCATTCCGCTAAAGATTTGCCAGAGCGTCTCGCTTCGGGATTGAAAATGGTCGCACTCACGCGCAGTGTGGATCCATCGGACGTGCTTGTGATGAGGGAAGGGCAGACATTTGAAGGGCTTTGCGTGGGTGCGCGCATTGGGACCTCAAGCGAGCGGAGAGAGCAAAATCTGCTCTCTTTGCGCTCTGATCTTGTGTGTGTGGACATTAGAGGGCCTGTCCACAAACGCCTCGAGCGAGTAGAGTCGGGAGATCTAGATGGGTTGGTGGTGGCAGAGGCGGCGCTCATCCGGCTAGGGCTTATCCATCTCAACCGCATGGTGATTCCTGGCGAGAGAGCAGCTCTTCAAGGGCGGCTTGCAGTTGTCGCCCGAGAAGAGGATTGCGAGCTCCATGAATTGTTTTCAGTTTTGGATCAGCGGTGAAACAGATTTTATACTTAGGAACCGATCCGACCCACTTTGAATCACAGGGTCATGTGCTCCATTTTCCTGTTATTCGAATCGAGCCGCGCGCTCATGATCATCCGGAGTTGAAGCGGGCCTATGATGATTTAGAGCACTATACCCACTTCATTTTTACAAGTAAGAATGCGGTGCGGATCTTTGTGGAGCATCTCCATCTGTTAGGAAAGACTGTGGAGTGCCTTAGCTCTAGTCAGATCATTGCAATTGGAACGGTTACAGCAGCGTATGTGAGTATGAGCGGGATGGTTCCTCAATATATTGCTCCAGTAGAGACACAAGAAGGGGTTATTGCTCTATTAAAGACGCTCTCTCTTGATGATGCTTACATTTTATTGCCAAGGTCCTCTCTTTCCCGTCCTGTTCTTGTAAATTTTTTTCATGAGAGGGAAATGCGCTATCAAGCGTGCGATCTGTATGATACTCTCACGCGGTACACACTCCCATTGCCTGACTTGAACTTCATCGACGAAATCATTTTTACAAGTCCCTCAACAGTAAGGGCATTTATAGAAATTTTTGGAGCGCTTCCGCAGGATAAATCTTTGATCCCCATTGGACCGATCACTCAAGAGACACTTCTTGCTTTAAAAAATGGATCGATGTGAATATGATTCTTGAATATTATCCTACAGGAGTGCACGCATGGCTAATTTAAACTCATTTCAATTGCCTCAATTACCTTATGATTTTAGCGCTTTGGAGCCTGTTATCTCCGGTGAAATCATGGAGATCCATTATACAAAGCACCATCAGGCTTATGTGACAAATCTTAATGTGGCTTTAGAAAAATCAATGGAGGCGGAGGCATCTGGAAATCTGAGCGCTATGATCGCGCTTCAGCAATCGATTCGTTTCAACGGAGGTGGTCATGTGAACCACTCGATTTTTTGGACGAATTTAGCTCCTGTTGGAAAAGGGGGAGGGGATATCCCTTCGGGGGGATTTGCTCAAGCTCTACAGCATGAATTTGGTTCTTTGGAAGCTTTTGTTGAAAAATTTAATGCACAGACGTTGGCGATTCAAGGATCGGGATGGGGATGGTTAGGTCTCAATCAAACAACTGGAAGGCTGGTGATTGCAGCCTGTGCAAACCAGGACCCTTTAAGTACGCAGGGGCTAGTGCCGTTGTTGGGTATTGATGTTTGGGAACATGCGTATTACTTGCAGTATAAGAACGCTCGCGCAGAATATCTAAAAAATATTTGGAAAGTGGTGAGCTGGAAAAATGTGGAGCAGCGTTACGAGCAAGCTAAGTAATTATTTTAATTCGTGGCGCAGAAGATCTTCTTGTTGAAGCTGTTGTGAATCAAATTATTTATATCTCTTTTTGCATGTTCATTGAAGGTTGTGTTCTTTTAGGGCATTTGCTAATGTTATTGTAATTTCAAATTAGATATGTGGTTTTTTTATGGGGCTTTTTTCACGCAACAAACCTAAGATCAAGGTCCAGACGACAAAAAAGGATGGATATAGTGGGTGGGTCAAATGTACGCATTGTCATGAGATGATTCATGCGAATGAACTTCAAGAAAATCTGCATTGCTGTCCAAAGTGTGATTACCACTATCGCCTAACAGCAACTCAGAGGATCCATTTAATTGCAGATGAGGGCACCTTTGGTGAGATGTTTACGGAGTTCCAAGCAGTGGATCCTTTGAACTTTGTCGATGCAGAGCCTTACAAGGAGCGGATGGTAGCGGCTCAACAGAAAACGGGACGGGATGAAGGTGCGATGGTGGGAACCTGTCAAGTTATGGGTAAAACGATTGCTCTTGGTGTGCTTGATTTTAGTTTTATGGGTGGGTCGATGGGATCTGTTGTGGGTGAGAGACTCACATCGATGATTGAGTATGGGTGCTCTCATGAGCTGCCTGTGGTGATCATTTCTGCATCTGGCGGAGCTCGAATGCAGGAATCAACGCTCTCATTAATGCAAATGGCTAAGACATCGGCAGCGCTTGCGAAACTTCATGAAAAAGGGATCCCCTACATTTCTATCTTAACGAATCCGACGACAGGGGGTGTGACCGCATCGTTTGCGTCTCTTGGAGATGTGATGATGGCAGAGCCCGATGCGTTGATTGGATTTGCTGGGCCGAGG
>CAYWSY010000073.1:0-10525 GCA_964461105.1 uncultured bacterium | reverse complement strand
AGTGAAGATGCTGAGGCAGAAATTTCTCTAACTTTGAAGTGGACGCAGTATATATAGCTTTAGTGAATACGCTAAGAAAGAATTGAGCTCTTAAATCTCCTCACGCCCACTTTAACGTGGGCGTGGATTCCCAATGGGTGGCGGGGAATTCGTATCCCCCGCCCCCGATCACATACATTCTTTTACCATTTCCAGGAATTTTGCAAATCATTTATCATTAAGACGATAGAAAATATTAAGACAAAAAAAATGTGAATATGTTACAATGAGTCTATCGAAATCTATTCACCGGATGTTAACGATAAATGAAATCTGATGAGTATTTGGATGGTGAGCAACTCCGCAAGGAGATACTACGGCATATTAATAGCGGGAAATATCGGCTGACCAAACATGCAGCGGAAGAACAAGCGAAAGATAGCATTGACTTACTAGATACCTTACATGTTTTAAAAAATGGATCTCACGAAAAAACAAAAACTACATTTAGCACGAAATTCCAAACATGGAATTACGCTATCAGAGGAAAAACGGAAGATTCAAAAATTGTCAGAGTGATCATCTCATTTTCAAATGAAATGATGATTGTAACAGTTATGGAGTTGTAATCATGAAAGTAAAAAAAGAAACCTTCATTTATGAAGGACTGGGATTTCCGATCGAACTGATCGATACCCCCATGAAAAAGGTATTTGGAGAATGGGTCATTGACATCGACATGAATGCACTCCAACTATTTGTTTTTAAAGGACTTATTCACAAACCTTACCCATTAACAGGCCCAGAATTAAGATTCATGAGAAAATTCTTGGAATTATCCACAACCGAGCTTGGAGAAAACCTTGGAGTGTCTCATGCTACAGTCGTAAAATGGGAAAAAGAACAAGCGAAAATTGGCCCTTCCCAAGAAATCTATATTCGCATGTTCTTTTTCGAATTATTTAAAGATAATGAACTTCTTAGTCTTTACAAGGAAATAAAACCTAAAATGCTTGCAGAAGCAAAAAACGAAAAGCATCCTCCATTTTCAGTAAATACTAAACACCTTCGAGAAGCTGTATAAAGGCCTCTAGGAAACTCTCGAGGCTCAAACGCCGGTAGGGTTACGATTTCGAAAGCCAAAGATCCAGCTCAGCCCTCATCCGTTTAAGATATTCAATTCCGGTTAGATCTGTAATGTGCTTTGCTACTGTTTCTTTAACTTGTACACTTGTCTGGTAGCGAAGCTGAGGCTGAGGATCTTCGATGACCTTTAATAAACACTCTGCAATTTGTAAGGGAGTCTGACACGTCAGGGAAGGCTCTCTTTTTGCCTCTAAACTCTTTGCAATCATCTCATTAATCTTTTGATAAGGATGATTCTTTACCTGCCTAGAACCGAGTTTTACAACAAAATTCGTGGCTACAGGTCCTGGCTCAACAATCGAAACCTGCACATTCCATGCAGAGACTTCCAGACTAAGGGCCTCAGATAAAGATTCTAAAGCCGCCTTGCTTGCAGTGTAGAGGCTTCCGTAAGGCTGTCCATACACTCCCTGCTCGCTACTGATATTAATGATATGCCCGCTTTTCTGCGCGCGCATCTGAGGCAGCACTTCTTGAATGACCCGAATCGCTCCAAAAAAATTAACATCCATTTGCTCTTGAATCTCATTCATTGAAAGGCACTCAAGAGGACCTCCCAGCGCATATCCAGCATTATTGATTAAAATGTCTAGATGCCCTTCAGTTTTGAGAACCTTATTAACCACCTTCTGAATGGTCAAAAGATCGGTTACATCAAGCACTTCGTAACAAAGATTTGTGTGAGTGGGGAGTTGAGAAGCTGAAGTTGCTCTTATCCCAGCATAGACTCGATAGCCTTTTTCAGCCAAATACTCCGCTGTTGCAAGCCCAATTCCCCTTGACGCGCCGGTAATGAGAACCACTTTGTTCTGAGATAGTTCTTGGTCAGATAAGAGCGCACTCATCGGCAACAGCGCTGATAAGACAATGAAGATTCGTAGCATCGCATTCATGGGAGACCTCCAATTTAAATGTATTGTTTCATAAAAACTTCAAGAAATTGCCGGTTGGCCTGGTAGACACGAGCATCACGACTTGCAAACGTCCCCCGTTTCACTGTAAAGCCAACAATCGCAAGCGCTCGGTTTAATCGTAAAAACGGCATCATTGCCTGATAATTAGGAACAGGACGAACACTGCCATAACCAGATAAAAAAGAGGGCTTACCAATTAAATTAATAGCCCATTGCTCATGTTCCATCGAGCAAAAATCATCTTCAGCAAACCTCGCTCGAGCAGAGGACCAATCAATGATTCCCTTTACCTTCCCATCAGAAACAATGAGATTTCCTAATCGAAAGTCCCGGTGAATCATACAGGGGCCATCCACAGAATCAAGTAGGTGCACATGAGCACTATAATAGCTGCGGCATTGATCCAGTAACGCTTTGGACAAATGATCGCGACACTCCTCAAGCCCCTCCTCGAATTTTGCAGTGAAAGGGGGGTGGGGCTTTGGACTTAATTGTTTAGGGGTGATTAAATCTCCATAGCCAGATGCGCGCTGTTCATGGATACGCGCTAACAAAGAGCCTATCTCAAAGCTCAGCTCATCAGTAAGGGAGGCTGCAGTTAAAAGCGCCCCCGAAAGATATTCCATTAAAATCGCTCCAGGAAGAGAGCCTTTGGGTTCGAGAAGTTGGATGATCCGAGGCACCGGCAGCCGATTCGCAAAATAACTTAGAAAGTAAACCTCTCGCAAGTAATCATTCTGTCGTTCACAGATCTTTAAAATGAATGGATTGCCATTTGAGTCCGTAATTAAATAGACAATAGCAACCATCGCATCATCATGATCAATCAGCGAAAATTGAGCCCCTTGAAGATTGAGACGCTTCTGATACAACGCAATTGGATGATCCACGCACCCTACTCCTATCCTGCGGTCAGTTGATTCTTGATCGCTAATCGCTGAAGCGATACAGTGCCCACCCGTTTACAGGATACCAGTCAAATCGAGATAACTGCAAAGTCTATTATACAATTTCAATTACTCCAGAAAAAAATCTCATTGTGATAGAATTGGAACGCAAGGCACTGGCGACATCTTAAAATATCAAACAGCCACAGAAAACACATCATATGAACAGATCCTTTCGCTATTTTCCAGATGATAAACTCTATACTATCCCAGAACTTGAAACGCGCATTCAATTCCAATACTTGAGCACAAATGGATTTGAGTCGAGCCAAGATCAAGAGGACATTTTAAAAAGAGGATTGGCCGAGTTAGAACACAATGCGATCAGAGCAGAGTCATTAGAACTTGGAAACAAACTAAAACCTATCATTGAGTCCGGCTACATTCCAGAGGTTTCCATCCATTGGATCAATGAATCTGTAGGCCATGGGCTATTTTTAGAAGAAGATCTCGAGTGTGGATCTTATGTGGGAGAATACACAGGCATTGTACGGAAAAACGATCTCAGACGCTACTTCACCCCACTCAATAACTATCTATATGAGTACCCTGTACCAGACTCAATTGGCAGAAGCTTTGTGATTGATGCGACCCAAGGAAATCTCACTCGATTCATCAATCACAGCGAGAAGCCCAACCTCAAACCCATTCATGTATTCTACGATGGCTACTTCCATCTGATTTTTTTGACCCTCTGCCCCATTCAAAAAGGAACGCAGCTGTGTTACCAATATGGGCAGACTTATTGGCATATCCGTGAGAAGCCGATGGCGCTAACGCAATAGGGTCTTTTCCTTTACGGTCATGGATAAGTTGTTTTCGTGTGTCGACTCTAAAGAAAGCCACCCCCTTCGACCTATTGTTTGAAAAAGTGCACAGACATCTTCGCATTCCTCAAGCAGAGAGACAACCTCTTCTAATCTTGCCCCTTTTTGAAAACAGCGCAGCAGCTCAAAGACAACAGGAGAAATTTCCTCAGAAAAATTCATTTCATTTAGACGATAGAAAACGATGCATTTTTTATTAGCGCAGTTCATCGGAGGAACATCAGACCTGCAACCATTAAAATTATTTACGCTCAATAGCTTCATTCTTAACTCCACTATTGTGGGATCTAATTTTAAAAGGCATACAAAAGGTTGAAGATAGAGCTTCTTCTCAGCGCACTCCGAGGGCTCTGCGCACGGAAAAATCTCTGCAAAAAGAAGACGTTCATACACTAAATCAAGCTCTGCTAGTTCGATGACTGTCTCATTCAAACCAACAGATGAGAGCCATTGAGGAAGGCTATCTCCAATGCTCGAGATCAACCAATGACAAGAAATATGAGTTGATAAGTAGGGTTTTGCAATCAACCGGTTAAATTCCGTCTCACCTAAAAAAGCAACAACTGAAGGAAATAACTCTTGCAATACTGAAATTAAACGCCACCAATATTGTTGCTGATAGATCCCCATCCGCTCTTGACTCTCAAGTGTCAAACTAGACACAATTTGCTTGCGAATATCTGAAGTTACATCAGGAGGAAATCGGGAAATTTCAGAAGTGATGACCTTGGCAAACCACTGCTGAAGCCGTTCAAGAGATGGTGGAATGTGCTGCATGCAAGACTTCTTTTTGAAATTCTTTAGCTCGTAGTGCCTCTGCCCATGTCTCCTTTAGCGAGAGAAAATGATCATCCCATTCCAAAAGGGTGGATACTCCCTGCGTTTTTAAATAAACTTCTCGGTAAATTTCCCAAACAGGATCAGAAACCGGCTGATCGTGTGTGTCGAGCAGATAACGTCCACAGTCTGTGTGTCCTGCAAGATGAATTTGAACGACCCTGTCTAAAGGAAGGTGACTATAAAATTCTTTAGGATCTACTCCAGCATTCCGACACGAGACATAAAGATTATTCACATCAAGCATCATAGAAAGACCTGCCTTTTCAATAACTTGGGCGTAAAATTCCCATTCGGGCATTTCATCTTCAATAAAGCTCGCATAGGTCGAGATATTTTCTAAAGCTAATGGAACTTCTAAATAATCTTGAACAATCCTCGCTCTTGTCGCCACATAATCCACGACCTCTTTTTTTCGTGGAAGAGGGAGAAGATCATGAAAGCGCATTCCAGGCAACTGTCCCCAAGAAAGATGATCAGAAACCCAAGGAGTTTTTGTTTTAACCGCAAGAGCTTTTAGTTTTTTAAGATACTCCCAATCAAGCGGTGCCGGACTACCAATTGCAAGTTCAACTCCATGCATGACAACTGGATACCGTTCTAAAATCCTCTCTAAATTTCTAACAGGCATCCCCCCTGCCATAAAATTCTCACTAATGATTTCAAACCAATCAATTGCAGGCCAAGATGCAAAAATCTCCTGAAAATGGACGGGCCTCAGTCCGATTCCAATTCCCAGATTAGGCACCTGTTTGTCAATAGAGCCGTTATGATTGATTCTCAGATCCACAACCACTAGCGCCTTTGCAACTTGTTTTTCCAGAGCAACTATGTTGCTGTAATTCACTTGAACTTGAAGGATCTTTATTGTTTGAATCGGAACTACACCCAGTTGTCATCGTACCGATTGCAAGCCCCGAGAGAGCTAATTTAATCACATCTTTTTTGTGCATTAAGTCCTCCTGATGTTACCTCAATATATCAATCTTTTTTTTCAAATACAAGTTTAAAATAATTTTTCAGTTTGCATACTCTCGAATATGGTTCAATTCAAAAAAATCCGAATTACCCTCGCTCAACTCTTTGGGATCGGCCTTGCACTGCTGATTGTGCTCTTAGGTCTTCTGTTTTATTTTCTGTCCCAAACTTCAGAAAGCTCTGTGATCCAAACTTCAGAACAATTAAGACGCAATGCGAGCCGAGAATTAGCAGGAAAAGTGACCCAATTCCTCATGCAAGCTCAAAACGTACAAAACAACTTTCAGGCAGAAGTTACGCACGCCGTATTCAACCCGAAAGACCCAATTGCTCTTGAAACGTTCCTTTTTACAGAGATCCTTACAAACCCCAGCCTCTCAGAAATCTCTCTGATTTTCGGAGAAAAAATCAGCTACGATAGCGAAGGCAGAATCCGACTTGCCTTAGAAGGTCGAGGTGAAATGAGTCTCTATAGAAGTGCCTCTGGAATCGATACGCGATATACCATCCAAAAAAATGGGATGTGGATCTCAAAGCTACGTTTACGCTCACCCCAAGACACGTTATTTGGAACTCCTTGGAAAGAACATCAAACTCTACCAATTACTGACCCCACGATGCATTTGACCTTTTTAACACCAGCTAGCAAGGCATTTGCAAATCAAAGTATCTGGAGTGATTTACACTGGTCTGAGATCGATAATAACCTACTTGAGCTGAGCGTGCAAAAAACGGTAACAGATGCCAATGGAAACTTTTTAGGAGTGCTGCGAGTAGGTCTTTTTGAAAAAAACATCGAAATGATCGCACAACTCAAACTCATGACAGATGGCGCGCATGATCCCCATCTAATCTTTATCACTGATTCGTCTGGAGAATTAATTACTCGCCTAAACAACAAAGATCCACTTAAACTCATCGATGGAAATCTCAGATATTCCGCAGAACACGCACCTCAAGAAGTTCAAGAAAGCTTAAGAAATCCGATCTTGAAAACCGTTACAGATGAGAATCCATTGCAATCAGGGACAATTAAATACCTGGGAAAAACCTATCTTGTTACCTTTCGAAAAATTAATATGTCCCAAGATTGGATCTTAGGAATTATCGTTCCAGAATCATATTACGTAGGCCCTCTTCAAGCGACACGCAACCGCCTACTGATCACAACAAGCCTGATCATCTTCTTTCTATGTATCGGTGGATTGTTGTTACAACGGATCTTAAAAAAAGAACAGCAGAAAATCGTGCAAGAAACGACAAAGATGCAGCATTTCGATTTTTCTCCAGAGCTCCCCTACTCCCCTTTTCAGGATATCTATGCCATCCTCACAAGTCTTGAGCAAGCCAAAACCGCTATGCGCGCTATGAGTAAATATGTTCCTGTTGATCTTGTTAAATTACTCTATCAATCTCAAAAAGAACCTATCTTAGGCGGAAAAAATGAAGAAATCACCATTCTTTTTACAGATATCTATAACTTCACCACGGCAGCAGAACAACTGCCCGCAAATGAACTAGCCAATGCCCTTGGGAACTATCTGCAAGTCATGACCTCTGTCATCCAAAATATTGGACATGGAATGATTGATAAATACGTTGGAGATGGGATCATGGCTCTTTGGAACACCCCAAATCCCTTACCCCAGCACGCCAAGTACGCATGTCTAGCTGTGCTTGAATGTAAGCTTGCACTTAAAAACCTTTTTGCCTCTAAAGAATGGAAACACCTACCACGCTTTGAGACCCGCTTTGGACTCCACAAGGACAACGTTACAGTAGGTCACTTTGGAGCGCCTGATCGACTCAATTTCACTGCGATTGGCAATGGAGTGAATGTAGCTTCCCGTTTGGAGAGTCTCAACAAGCACTATGGCACGTCGATTCTTGTCACTGAACCTATTGTCGAAGCCGCCAAAGAAGACTTTGAGTTTCGATTCATTGATTTTATTGTCGTAAAAGGAAAAACAAAAGGGCTCAAAGTTTATGAATTGCTCGGAAAAAAGGGAAAAACACCTGAAATGAGCAAGATCATCTCCTCTTATGAGCACGCTTTTCAAGAATACCAAAATCGCCACTTTTCTCAAGCAATCGACCTATTGAAAGATCAGCTAACAGATGGGCCGAGTCTGACTCTACATACACGCTGTTGTCATTTTTTAAAACACCCACCTCCAGACGAATGGGATGGAACCTATGTGCTAAACATCAAATAAACAACCTGAACTTACGCCTGATGCCATCGTAAAATCCTCATGTTAATGGTTACGAAGGCAGAAAGGGTATCAATAAGAACCAATTTTGCGCCAAATGAAAATTTACACCAAAGGACGATCAGGCAAAAAGCCGCCAGCTTGCATTTTCCACAAGTGCGCGTAGTGCCCATTTTTAGCTAAGAGCTCTAGATGAGAGCCCTCTTCAATGATTTTACCGTGATCTAAAACAAGAATCCGATCCATCTTGGAAAGTGTCGAGAGGCGGTGTGCAATGACAATTGTTGTGCGGCCACTCATCAATTTCTCAAAACTATCCTGAATGTATTGTTCGGTGACCGAATCGAGCGCTGAGGTCGCTTCATCAAGAATCAAAATCGGAGGACTTGCCAAAATCACGCGCGCAATGGCAATCCGTTGCCGCTCGCCGCCAGAGAGCTTAGTTCCCCTCTCCCCGACAAGAGAATCATAGCCTTGAGTGGTTCTTTGGATAAATTCATCACAGTGAGCCCACTTAGCAGCTAACATCACCTCATCCAAAGAGGCATCAATCCTCCCATACTGGATATTCTCTTTAAGCGTTCGATGAAAAAGCTGAGGATCTTGTGGAATCAAGGCAACTTGAGAGCGCAGCGATTCAAAAGTTACTTGCGAGATGTCTTGACCATCGATCAAAATCCGCCCTTTCTCAGGGGGAAACACGCGCAAGATCAAATTGACAAAACTTGATTTTCCCGCTCCTGAGTAACCGACAATGCCAACCTTTTCGCCCCCTTTGATATGGACATTCTTATTCTCAAAAAGGAGTTTTTTCCCATAACGGAAAGAAAGGTTCTCAAAGACAATTTCCCCTTGTTTAACCACTAACGGCTTTGCTGTTACCGGATCGGTGAGATCTTGAGGATCGTGCATGACAGAGAGCGCTTGAGTCGCAATTCCGATCGATCGAAAAAATTGAGGGATCGCATCACACGAAAACCAGATCACAAAAATCACATTCCATGTGGTATTAAAAATCTGAATGACCTCACCTGTTGTGATCTTATCCTGCAGCCAATAGGAGATCATAAATCCGTTTAGTGAGATTCCGCCTAAAATAAAAATCCCGGAAAAGGATAAAAACATCAGCGCAATATAAAACTGCGCGCGGTAATTTTTTTCTTGTTCGATGTATTGTGATTGTGCAATCCGGGCTTTTTCGAATTGAAAACGGAAAAACAGGTTCACAGCAAAATTATTGGTAAGACTATCGACAATTTTTCCCACAAGAGAGCTTCTCACTTCTCCATGAGCATTTGAATAAGCAATGCACTTGGGAGTAAACGCCAAACAAATCACAAATTGAATCACGACCCACAGAGTCAAAATAAAAGCAAACAAAGGGCTGACTAGATAAAAGAAGCCAATGGATAAGGCACAAGTGACGAGAGCTGGAATAAAAATAGTTAAGTTTAACAGGATCGATGAGACCTCTTTAGTCATATCGCTGATTTTATTGGCCAAACTCCCTGCAAAGTGCTCGTTAAAATACTTAGGCGAATGGTGTTGAATATGATCGAACATAGCCATCCGAATATCCGCCTCCAGTTGAGGAAGCGCACTTGCCTGAACAAAATTCCGCGCGCGAAACCCACACTCAACAAACACCCAAAGAGCCACTCCCCACACACATAATCCTTTCAATGCAGGCCATGCAGCTGCTCTGTCGCTATCAAACTGTGTAAAGGTGTCGATCACAAGCCGCAGAAGATAAGGCCAGAGAGTCGCATCTAAAGACCAGACGAGAGGAAGGGAAAAAAACAGGATGAATTTGCCCTTCTGAAGACAAATGAATTTCCAGATAAATCGAACAAGACTTTTAGAAGGAACGAGGATGGCTTTCATTTTTTAGATATCATTGGGATATTTGAATCGGAATTTTATCATATCCAATGGAATTGCAGCAAGATTGAATCAGCCTTTTAGCACGCGTTTAAATTAAGCTTATGACGCCAACTTTTGAGTTAGAGTTCTGTGGTCAGCCCTCTTGTCTAATTTAAAATTCATTACACTTATAATCAACATGTTACAAAACTTCTCAGCTTCTAATCCTTGGGTAAGTTGCATAAAAAATGCCCCAACCACCGAATGTTAACCACACAGCCTTGGGGCAATTTCAACAAAAAAGGACTTCTTCATTTCTTTATACAGAGCTTGAAGCCTCTGAAAAAGATGACATTTCTATCCTAGGTAAATCGAAGCTTCTTAGCACGGTCTGTAACAAAATATTTCCTAAAGTGCTCTCGCGCTGGGTGCGATTATGGCGATTCCTTTCAATGATTGAATCGATCTCAGAGACTCCAGTAGCGTCAATTCGGTCACTTCTCAGATTAAGGGAAGTTAGAGCCGAGTTTAAGATCAGGGCTCGGGCTATCTCAGTGACCCCTATAGCGCCAATGTAGTTGTACCGCAGATCAAGTGAAGTTAGAGTTGAATTTGAACTAAGGACTCGGGCCATCTCAATGCCTCCAGTATCGCCAATTTCGTTGCTCCTCAGATAAAGTGAAGTTAGAGTTGAGTTTGAGATCAGGGCTCGGGCTATCTTAGTGACTCCACTATCGCCAATTTCGTTGCTCTCCAGATCAAGTGAAGTTAGAGTTGAGTTTGAGATAAGGGCTCGGGCCATCTCAATGCCTCCAGTAGCG
>CAYWSY010000072.1:0-10620 GCA_964461105.1 uncultured bacterium | reverse complement strand
GATGGCCTGGGAGCAATCCCTAGAAGCCCCCTCCTTTAGGCGGGGGAGCAGTCACATCAATGCAACAGCGACGCTGTCATAAAAGAATCTGCCCTGCTCTGTCAGCTGAATCTGATCCCCGCTCTTCTCAAGCCATCCCTGCACCTGAATCTGCTCAAGGCTCGATCTGACACTTGCGGGAAGCTGTCCATGCCGCTGCTCAAATGCCTTTAAATCCACCCCTTCTACTAGCCTCAATTGAACGGCCAGCAACTCTGTCAGGTTGTGTGGATAGGTCAGCCTCTCTTGAAAATCAACGGGGGAATGCCCCTCTCTCAGCCTCTCTGTATAGCGATTGAGATGGGCGACATTCCGAAATCGGGCCCCCTCCCAATAACTATATGCTGAGGGACCCAATCCTAAAAAAGGTCGAGATGTCCAGTAGCCAGTATTATGGCGGGAATAGCTCTTATTGCGTGCAAACGCTGAAATCTCATACTGCTCAAGCCCGAGCTGCGGCAAGGTCACCAAGGCCTCTTGCAGCAATTGAAGGCTAAGCTCCGGAAGGGGGAGATGAGGGGTCAATGCTTCGCGTCGTTTAAAAAAAACTGTATGCGGTTCGAGGGTCAGATTGTAAAGGGAAAGGTGGGTAATGGGAAGCTCTTGCAGGGCGTTTAATGTCCTCTTCCAGCTACTTAAGGTTTGATAGGGAAGGTCGTACATGAGGTCGATCGATATATTGGTAAAGCCTGCCCGGGATGCTTCATGGATCGCTTGGATCCCCTTATGGGCAGAATGTTGCCTATCAAGAGTCATGAGCTCTGAATCATCGAGAGACTGGATGCCAAAGCTGATCCGGTTAATTCCTGCCAATTTCCACTGAGCGAGCGAGGCTGGGGCAGCGTCTTCCGGGTTGACCTCAAGGGTGATTTCACAGTCGGGGGCAAGAGAAACGCTGGAATGGATCCAACTCATGATGCGTTCGATCTCTGCGGGATCGAGTCTGCTGGGAGTGCCGCCGCCAAAATAGATCGAAACAATCCGCTTTTCTTTGAGACGAGGGAGGTGCATGGCCCACTCTTGGAAGAGGGAGTGGAGGTATTGCTCTTTGAGAACTGCTTTATCGGGAAGAACAAAAAAATGACAGTAAGGACATTTTTTAGAACAGAAAGGGACGTGAATGTAGAGACTCACATCCCCTATATCTTGGCTACCAATCATTCGCGTCTGGATCTTCTAAAACCCCTCTGCGCCAGCGGTTGCGATCGCTAAAGGGATCATCCTCTTCCTCTTCCTCGATTTGGGTCGATTCATCTTCCCCTTCTTCCGTATTCCCCTCTTCGCCGGAAGAGGTGGCCTCCACGTCAAATGATTCTGTTTCCATATCGAGGCCAGCATCGGTAAGCCCCTCATCGGCAATGTCGATATCAGGCAGACTGTGGGGCTCGTGGACGGCTTGCCTTCCATGAGCGGGGCGTTTTGGAGCACTAAACTCTTCAAACTCTCCGCTTTCCTTCAAGAAGCGCAACCGTTCCTTCTCTTCGCCAATTTTATCATGAAGCAGGCTCATCTCTTCTCGATGTTTTTCCAAGTCTTTTTTTGGAACTAACCCAAGTTTGAGCCATTGTTCCAAATCTTGTAATTCTGTTTCGAGTTTTTTTAAACGTTCGCTTTTTACATTCATGGCTTATCCCTTATTAATCTACCCGGCGCCCCCGTATATCCCAGACTGGGTTTTATCGCAACACCAAATGCAATAGAGATGATATCAAAAGAGTATAAAAAAAAGCTTGGAAAATTTTCTTTTGATAACTCTCCCGTTTTGCTATATACCGAAATAAAAAGGATATCCCATGGTTCAAGATCCCTTCTCTTATGCTCATCTCGCTAATCTTGGGACAATTGAGGAACTCTATCAAAAGTATTTGAACGATCCAACGAGCGTGGAGAGTTCTTGGAAATATTTTTTTGAGGGGGTCCATTTCGCCTCTTCGATTCTCCCAAAACTTCCCTCTGCAAAAGCAGAAAGCCCTGATCTGCGAATCTACCTTCTCATTGATGCCTATCGTTGCTTTGGCCACCGCATGGCGGCGTTTAATCCGCTTGCAACCACTGTTGCCAAGGAGCCCATTGAGCTTTCTTTAGAGCGTTTGGGGTTTAAACCAGAGGAGCTCAATGCATCCTTTCCTACATGCGGGTTCTTAAATCAACCGCTGGCTCCGTTATCTGAGATCATCGATGCACTTAAAAAAACGTATTGCGGCACGATTGGGATCGAATACATGGGGTTGGGGTTCCCTGAAATGGAAACATGGGTGCAAGAGAAGATTGAGCCGTTCTTTCCATTGGAGATGAGCTCTGAGGATAAACTGACAATCCTACATGAACTGAATAAAGCGGAGCTTTTTGAATCGTTTCTCCATACAAAATATGTGGGTCAAAAGCGATTTTCCCTTGAAGGGGGGGAGACACTCATTCCGATGTTGTCTGCTTTGATCAATCAAGGGGCTCAACTTGGAGTGAACGAGGTGGTACTGGGGATGGCTCACCGGGGAAGGCTCAATGTGCTTGCGAATATTTTAAATAAATCCTATGCGCATATCTTTCACGAGTTTGAAGATTATTATACGCCCGATCTCTCAGAGGGGAGCGGCGATGTCAAGTACCATAAGGGTTTTATGGGCACGCTCACGTGCAGATCTGGACGCGAAGTGGGTGTAACCCTCGTTGCTAATCCGAGCCATTTGGAGGCTGTCGATCCAGTTGTCGAAGGGATTGCGCGCGCTAAACAGGAACTCAAACAGGACAAAACAAAAACTGCTGAGGTCGTGCCAATCTTGATTCACGGAGATGCAGCGCTCGCAGGCCAGGGAGTTGTTTATGAGACACTTCAACTCTCTCGGCTCAACGGATACACCACACATGGAACGATCCACTTGGTGGTCAACAACCAGATCGGTTTTACCACCCTCCCTAAAGATGCACGCTCTACGCTGTATTGCACGCAGGTGGCGCGCGCCTTTGGATCCCCTGTATTTCATGTGAATGCGGAAGATCCAGAAGGGTGTGTGCGTGCAGCGCTGCTCGCGATCCAAATCCGCCAGAAATTTGGCTGCGATGTCTTCCTCGATCTATTGTGCTATCGAAAGTATGGCCATAATGAAGGGGATGAGCCGTTCTTCACGCAGCCTCTAGAGTATACATTGATTAAAGCAAAGAAATCGATTCGCACCCTATTTCGCGAGCAGCTGATTCGAGAGAAGGTTCTCGATGAGGCGCTGGCAGCGGAACTGGAGAACAGATTTAAAGCGGATTTACAACAAGCACTTGAGCATACGCCTGGTATCAAAGATCAAAAAAAAGGAGAGGCTCAGGTGCAGGTGCCAGAAACTCCCCTCTCAGCACTCTCTACAGCACTTTCCCAAGAGACGCTAACCTCTCTTGCCGAGCGCCTCACTTCGATCCCTCCCGATTTAACGTGCCATCCAAAAATCAAACGGCTGCTGCACGATCGTCTCGAAATGGTCAAAACCTCTGCAATCGATTGGGGAATGGCAGAAAATTTGGCCTACGCGAGCTTAGTGACACAAGGGGTCCACTTACGTCTGTCTGGCCAAGATGTGAGGCGGGGAACCTTCTCTCATCGGCACGCTGTCTGGGTCGACCAGGTGAAAGATCAGAAATATTTTCCCTTGGCGCACATCAGCCCTACTCAAGCGCCGTTTGATGCATATAACTCCCCTCTTTCTGAATACGCTGTGCTGGGATTTGATTTTGGCTATAGCGTGGCCTATCCCCAATCCCTTGTGATCTGGGAGGCTCAATTTGGGGACTTTGCCAATGGGGCTCAGGTGATTATCGATCAATTCATCGCCTCATCGGAGCAAAAATGGAATCTCTGTTCTAATTTAACGCTCCTTCTTCCACATGGCTATGAAGGGCAAGGTCCAGAACACTCTTCGGGAAGGATCGAGCGTTTTCTACAGCTCGCTGGCAATCATAATTCGCGGGTTGCTAACTGCACCACTCCAGCGCAATTCTTCCATCTCTTGCGCGCTCAAGCGCTCAATAGATCAAAAAAGCCGCTCATTGTGTTCACTCCCAAAGCGCTGCTCCGCCACCCTCAATGCATCAGCGCTACAACAGAGTTTACTCAAGGGCATTTTCAAGAGGTGTTAGCGGATCCAACTCCCCCATCCTCTGTTAAAAAAGTGCTGCTCTGCTCTGGAAAAGTGGTCTATGATTTGTTCCAGGAAAGAGAGAAACAACATCGATCAGATGTGATGATTATCCGCATCGAACAGCTCTATCCATTCCCCGAACATGCGCTTAAGTCTCTTTTATCAGGAATCCCGCCAAATACGCCCATGATCTGGGTCCAAGAAGAACATCAAAATATGGGAGCTTGGGATTATCTCCATCCCCTCCTTGAGAGGCTGTTTGGTCACAGCAACATTCAATTTGTTGGAAGGGAGCGGAGCGCATCCCCAGCGGCAGGATCTCATGCGTTGCATCAAAAACAATATGAACAATTCATCACTCAAGCATTTAAAGGTTGAACATGAAGGTTGAAATTAAAATTCCCACAATGGGCGAATCGGTATCAGAGGCGATCGTTTCAAATATTCTCAAACCAAGCGGCAGCGCTGTAAAAACGGATGAAGAGATCATCGAGCTTGAGACCGACAAAGTCAACCAAGTGCTCTATGCTCCCCAAGCGGGACAGATCAGTTGGACTGTGAACGTCGGCGATACGGTCAAAATTGGTCAAGTGATCGGCTCTGTCGATTCCGCAGTACAAGGAACTGCGGCTCCTGCGCCGGTGGTGGCACCTCCTCCCCCTGCAGCAGTTCAACCTCCCCCACAAGAGCCATCAGGTCCCAGCGCACGAACGATGCTCCCTGAATTTGCAGCTGAGCTCAAAAGCCCTCCCCGCACTCCAGCTTCAGTTGCGCCAGCTCAGCCCTCCGCTGCGCCGCGAACAGAATCATCTACCCGCAAAAAAATGAGCGGATTGCGCAAAATCATCGCTCAAAGGCTTGTCGAAGCGAAAAACACAACTGCAATGCTCACCACATTCAATGAAGCCGACATGTCGGCAATCATCGAAATCAGAGCCAAAGAAAAAGAGAATTTCACAAAAAAATATGGTGTGCGTTTAGGGTTTATGTCGTTCTTTGTCAAGGCAGTCGTCGCAGCACTCAAGGAGATTCCGCAAGTCAACTCGTTTATCGAGGGAGATGAAATCGTTCAAATGCACACCTACGACATCGGTATGGCGGTTTCAACCGAAAGAGGATTAATGGTTCCTGTCGTAAGAGGGTGCGATCAGCTCACATTCGGCGGAATCGAATCTGCACTAGAAACCTATGCTAAAAAAGCGCGCGAGGGAACCATTTCCATCGATGATTTGCGCGGCGGGAGCTTCACCATTACAAACGGCGGGGTTTTTGGCTCACTGCTCTCAACGCCGATTCTCAATCCCCCTCAAAGCGCAATCCTCGGGATGCACGCCATTAACAAACGGCCTGTGGTTGTCGCAGATCAAATTGTGATCCGCCCGATGATGTACTTGGCACTCAGCTACGACCACCGCATCATCGATGGAAAAGAAGCGGTGCAATTTTTAGTTCACTTAAAACAGAATTTAGAAGACCCGACGAGACTTCTTCTCGAACTCTAAAAAGAGGCTATATGGCAGACATATACGATGTGATCGTGATCGGATCGGGACCTGGCGGCTATGTTGCTGCCATTCGCTCAAGTCAGTTAGGATTAAAAACCGCCTGCATAGAAAAAGAGAGCAGCTTAGGTGGCACCTGCCTCAATGTCGGTTGCATCCCATCTAAAGCGCTGCTGCATTCATCTGAACTCTATTGGAGAATCAAGGAAGACGGCACTTCACATGGAATCAAAACAGAAGCTCTCCGTGTGGATTTCAAACAGATGATGGATCGCAAAGAAAAAGTCATTGCCTCTTTTAATGAAGGGATCGGCGGTTTATTTAAAAAAAATAAAATCGATCGATTCATCGGCACAGCGGAGCTTAAATCCCCGACAGAGATCACCGTATCCAGCGGCCCTTCATCTCAAGTCATTCAAGCGCGCCACATCATTTTGGCAACCGGCTCAGAGCCGATTGCGCTTCCTTTTCTCCCCTTTGATGAAAAGCGGATCCTCTCCTCGACAGGAGCGCTTTCCCTCTCTAGCGTGCCCAAAAAAATGATTGTGATCGGAGCTGGGATTATCGGTGTTGAGCTCGGATCGGTCTATCGGAGATTAGGCGCCGAGGTTACCTTTGTCGAATTTCTCCCGCGCATCTGTCCAACGCTCGATGAGAGTCTCTCGAAGGAACTCCAGCATGCGCTGCAAAAACAAGGACTTATCTTTCATCTCTCTTCGAAAGTCATTGCAGCTGAAATCACGGGGGATCAGATGAGCTTAAAAGTCCAACTTCCCGATCAGTCCGTCCAAGAGATGAAAGCAGATGTGGTTCTTGAAGCCATCGGACGCAGGCCCTACACCAAAGGGTTGGGATTAGACAAGGTCGGAATCACACCTGATGCAAAAGGAATGATTCCCATCAATGGACAATTTAGAACGTCGGTTCCCAACATCTTTGCGATCGGGGATATCGTCGATGGTCCGATGCTTGCACATAAAGCATCTGAAGAAGGAGTCGCTGTTGCAGAGATCATCGCAGGACACCATCCCCATATCGACTACGCCTCGATCCCAAATGTCGTCTATACCTTTCCAGAAGTGGCTTCCGTGGGACTCACTGAAGCAGAGGCCAAAGCGATGGGGCTTTCTGTACAAATTGGGAACTTTCCCTTTAAAGCCAATTCTCGGGCACGGTGCACGGCAGAGGATGAAGGGTTTGTCAAGATGATTGCTGAGACTGGGTCAGATCGGATCGTGGGAGTGCATATCATCGGCCCACACGCCTCAGAGCTCATTGGAGAGTGCGCTGTTGCCATCAACAAGCGCATGACTGCGCTTGAGATTGCCAATGCGCCGCATGCCCATCCGACACTATCTGAAGCAGTGAAAGAAGCTGCGCTTGCCGTTCACAAGCGCGCGCTTCATAAGTAAAAGAGTTATATCCAAGAAATCTCAAAAGTTGGAAGGTTTTTAAAGCGAGCGACAAGACAATGATATGAATGATATAATGATATAAATGATAAGGTTTTTTAGTTTGTTAAAAACCGAATCCGCTCCAAGACGGCCTCTTTATCGTCCTCGTAACTCTCTCGACCGTGTAACCCAGGATACCTGCAAAGTCCTCCGAAGCATGAGACAAAAAATGATTGGAACGATATAATGATTAAACGATAGGAATTTTTTTCATCGTTATATCATTATATCATTTTTATCGTTGATTTTGTTGCTCAATAAAAAGACTTTGCAGGTATCCTGCCGTGTAACCGGCTTTGTTTTTCCATACATTAGGTTTTCCTATGTTTTTAATCTCAGAACTTCTATGGTTTTTATTAAAAAATCTAAAAAAAGGAACTAAAATGATTATTAGGAAATTTATTCCCGATGATTTAGAAGAGGTAATTGCTATTTTTTGTGATTCGATTCACACAATTGCTAGCAGGTATTATGACCCCGTACAGATAGAAGCCTGGGGAAACTCAAACGTAATCAATCAAGACCTTTGGCTTGAAAATTTATTAGGTAACATTACCTACGTTGCGGAAGATGAAAAAAAACTTATCGCTTTTGGAGATATGTCATATCAAGGATATATCGACCATCTTTTCGTTCATAAAAAATATCAAGGCTCAGGCGCTGCTCAAAGGATCTTTAGAAAGTTGGAAGAAGCTGCGCGAACACTTGGTCTTCAAGAATTAACAACTGAAGCAAGTATCGTGGCTATGCCCGTTGCCAAAAGATTAGGCTTTGAAATTCTTGAGAAACAAACCAAAATCCACAATGGGATAGAATTTACTAACTACCGAATGCGAAAAAAATTATTGGACACCCCAATTAAACTTTTGTAAATCGCACTTAAATTACTGCGATTTTGCCAATGAAAAGTTCTGAATGAGTCTCTCCACCTCCAATCATAAGGCCAGGTCCTTAAACCTGGCCTTTTTTTATGACAATCTCAATTGAGATCGTCTTTGTTGCACAATTCCGTTCGAGACCGAACCGAGTTTCGATTTCCGAACCAATTCGTTTGGCATATCCGCTCGTGTCACATTGATCCTGCTACCATTCACTATACATAAAGAACACGGCTCTTGCTTTTCATAGCATTTCATGTTATTTTGAAGTTTCTTGAGGATTTGATATGCCAACTAAGATCATTGAGCAGTAAGTACAAAAAACTGACCTGCTTGAGCTGGAATTAAAAAGCACATACGGAGCGTTAGTTAAAGCAGTCGTCGATATAGAACGAGCTATTATGATTGCTGGAGTAACAATGCATTCGGACGGAGAGGAAATCCTGTTAGAAAGTGGTTCAAAACAAATAAACATGGCTACAAATCTAGAACACTTAGAGTCTATTAGGATGAGTTGGGCGAAGTTTTCTCTTAATGAGCAAATGGCCAACATTGGAAGCGAAGTAGGCCGAGCTCTTAGAGCCAACGACAATCAAGCTCGCTACTGGGGAGCTGTTGCACGAGGGTTAGATTTATTTTATCTCACCATCGAAGATCCTCGATGGAAGGGACGCCGAAGAGAAATTCTACGAGTGCGCGAATTGTTTGCTGCTGCGGCGCTCGGAAGCGACGAATACAACACATCTCTAAAAGATTTAGAACGCTATTTCGACTGCTTTGTATGGCTGGCTAGAGCAAACCGCTAAGAGACCTATCCGTTCTAATAGTCTGTAAATAAAGTTTTTGTAATTATTTTTGCTTCAACCCCGGGGCTTTCAAGCTAAAAATAATACCAAGAACTTTGTTTAAACTGTACTAGCACGTTCCCGCTCTTCTAAAACTTCCAGAGGTGTGGTTACCCTGCAAAACCTTTTTCCATTCTTCTACTTCAATCGCTCCAAAAGCAACATCGTCGGCCTTGTTGCATAAAGGCACTCCTTCTACTGTGTCCGTTAAAATGGCTATTGTAAAATATTTACTCCGATGCTATCCCTTGATGCATTCATTTTTTTAAATGAATTTCAGAGAAAACATTAACTTTTTACGGAGCGTGTATGAAAATGGCGTTATATCGAATCTTTGGACTACTATTAATCCTCACTGGCTTTGCCCATGCTGAAGAACTTGTAAATCAACCCCAAACAACTGAGTCTGCCTCATCTCAAAGAATTTACGTTTCTCCTGAACAAATCACTTTTTCAGAAAAAGGGATTTTTTTTCACCAGAATAATTCTTGGGTCAAAACAAATGCTATATTCCATGATAACAAAGGAATGTTCATTACAAGCTTCGATAATGAGTGGTCTTGGTATTGGACATGTCCCAATTGTGGTTATGAAGACAACACAGGATGGGACAGAGAATGTCGCGAATGTGGATATCGAGGATGATAATGCTTAGCTCAACGTCTAATTCTATTAAAGCCCCGAGAGTAAATGCTCGGATCTTTCCAAAAGCATGGCTAACCTTTTGGTTAGCCATGCTTCTTGGTATTGTTCTATTTTTTTGGCGCGAACCACATTCTGTTTCTCATCAATTGACAAACATGCCACAAGATGAACATGAATGCTTAGAGTTCTTTTTTCGCTCTGCAATTGCTTTTGACAGCTTTGGATATTGTCTATTTGGAGATAAACCTTTATCCGTTCTTGTTTATTGCAAAGAAGATTCTAAAAAAAACGATCCATTTTTATCTCGCAATTCTCGATTTAGTTATTTTCATCCATTTAACAAAAAAATCATTCAAGGCTGGAAAATATGGAAAAAAAACCAAAACAAGTTCTCCATGAAAAATTACAGTCTTATTGAATCTAGAAATTTTATAGATAATAATTTCTCAGCGATTGTTTTGATTAATAAAAAAGCCGCGCTGGCAACAATCCATGAAAATCTGGAAGACTTTAGATCGGTGCTCGGCAAGCACGTTACCCCGAAATCCGTCTTACAAGAAATCATCAAAAGCAATGATATTTTTTCCAGCGTTTTAAAAGACCATCAAGGACTCATTGGGACACTTCTGGGATACGGGCGAAATAATGCTTGGCTTTTTCATTTACAACACAAACCTCAATCACCAATAAAAAAAAAGGAGGGTTCTAACAATAAACTGCAGCCCTTTACTCGCCAACAGCATTTCAATCCCCTATTTATGAATCTTCCGGGGTTCATGGTCGATAAAGATACAATGGAAACACAGCTTCTTCAAAAAAAATACAAAAGCCATTATCAGAAAATCCTGAAGCAGTACAGTCAAGGCGATTTCCTTGAAATCACATTGCAGCAATTAACATCAAAATAGGGTATGCGTTCACGAGGTGTAGGGGGTAACTTCTCAAAAAACCCAGACACCCTACCTTAAAACTTAAACCCTTAATCCAACCCAAGCTGTAATTCCAGCATCCTTCGGCGTTGTTCCGATCAGCAGACATCGGCTCAGGAAGGAGGATGTCCCGAAGTTAGTTGAAACTAGTCGTCTTTAAACAAAGTTCTTGCAGCTATTTTTGCGTCAAAGTCCCGGGGTTGGATC
>CAYWSY010000071.1:0-10654 GCA_964461105.1 uncultured bacterium | reverse complement strand
GTAAGCGTCTAACGAACCCATCTTTGAAGCTAAACCAAAACCCTAAATCTAAGTTTAGTCAATTTTCATAGAGAAACTAACCTAAAACCCCAAATCTAAAGGTAGCTCTAACGAGAATTGGTTAAGTGACTCGATCAGATTTTTTACGATTGAGAAGCCATTGATCTGGCAATAGTTCTTCGAGCTTTTGCGCGCTATGACTCATGAGCCTTCGAAATACGTCTTCCAGATATTCTCGTGGGTTGATCCCAAGCCCTCGGCAAGTTTGAACAAACGATAGCAAGATCCCTCCCGCCTCGCCAGCCCCCACGCTCCCAAAGAAGAGCCAATTTTTTCTTCCTATTGCAAGAGGACGTATTGCCCTTTCTGCAATATTATTATCGAGATGAGAAAATGGGTTTTCTGTGTAATTTTTAACATAAGGAATCAAACCGCAGAAATAACCCAAAGCTTCACGAAGTTTCGATTTAGGCAGGAGCTTTCCTTCGATAAGCTGCGCTTTGATCTTTTCAATCAGCTCATTAATGATCGGCACTTCTTTTTCCTTTCGAATACGTAGACGTTCTCCAGGAGACCTTGCCCAAGCAACTCTGTCGAGCATAAAAAGATAGCGGATTTTTCTAAGGACCCATGCACGAAGAACAGGGTCTCCAGACTCAGCCTCAAAAAATTTTCTTCGAATATGAGCCCAACATGGGCACCAAGTAATGATTTTACGTTCAGCTAATCGTTGATATGCGGCATATTTGTCGGAATGTATAATTCCGCGATAATCTTGCAGGATATCGAGAACATTCTCGTGGCGTCGATTTTCTCGGAAGTCATAGATTCGATAGGCTGGATTTGATCCATTACCTCCGACAATCGTCCACATATATCCCGTATCACACTTGTCTTTTGCTTGCAGTTTGACAGGGCTCTCATCAATGAAAATGTTTTGACCGCTTAAGACTTTTTGAGTCATCACATTCCAGAGAGGCTTGAGAGCCATTCCACAACGAACGACCCATTGAGAGAGAAGCTTTCGACTGATCTTAACGCCTACTCGGCTCATCCCTTCTGCAATGCGGTATAAGGGTAAGTGGTCTGCAAACTTCTGAGTAATTATTTCAGCGAGAAAGCTCTCATCAGCTCTGCATTTGGGAATAATGCTATCGGGAAGCTCTGCTGTCATAATGCCCATTTCCGATTTTTCTGAATGGGCATATTTAGGGCGAATGATTTCCTTGATGTAGTAATTACCTGGCTTATGAGCGAGCTTATGCGTTACTTCAGACCCAATTTGAGTTAAAGGGATTCCCGTTTCCTTGCAGGTTTTTTCTTCTTCAGGAATATCAAGAATGATTGTTTCTACAGGGAGATCAGGATGGAGAGTGATAGCATCCTGGCCATTGCGATTGGGTTTTCGGCGTTGATGAGCTGGAACATTTTTCGTTTCTTCCTGAGTCGAGGTTGGAAGGGACTCAAATCCTTCAAATTCCAGCTGCTGGCTGTTTATATCAGCAACAACCCTCTCTGAGCGTTTTCCAAAGATCTGTCGTTTGAACCAATCTAATTGTTCTTCAAGACAAACAATTTTTTGTTCTTGTTGCGCGAGAGCGCTACGCAGTTCTGCGTTTTCATTTTGAAGATATTCCTGATCCTGAAATTGAGCTGTTGTCATAGACAAAATGATACAGGGAACGACTCAAAAAAAGAAAGTAAAAAACCATTAAAAGCGTTTTGTTTTTCATAGAGAGAATCGACGTCGCAATCGCTTTGGTTCAATCCCTTCTAAAAGCATAAGAAACTCTCGCCGTGCCAACGGCGAGGGGCTTTCTTTTTTTGCGACATATACTGCGTCCACTTCAAAGTTAGAGAAATTTCTGCCTCAGCATCTTCACTTTTTTGCTTGTTTCCATCGACCCTGTGCTTGCACAGGGCCTGCTTCAACAAGCAAAAAATTGAAGCGCTGAGTTTGAAATTTCTCTAACTTTGAAGTGGACACAGTATAGACCCCTTTCTCAAGTCGCTTATAAAAAATTGCGAATCCATCACCATCCCAGTAAAGAACTTTCATGCGATCTCTCTGACGACTGAGAAAGATAAAAAGTGCTCCAGAAAGAAGCTCGTCAGGAAACATTTGCTCTACGATAGCACTCAGGCCCTCGAAGCTTTTATGCATACTGACTGGAACCTGGTAGAGGAACAAGCGTGCGTTGGCAGGAACCGTCAGCATGAGATGCTCCTAAGAACTCGAAGGCATTTCCCAAGAACCGCTACATCGAAATCCTTAGAAAGAACGATTCGAATTCCTTGATATTCGAGAGTGAGTCCTGGGTCATTTGAAGAGGCTGAGGATAATTCAGTAAAATCAGAACGGCTGATAGGCTTATGGGAAGAATTACCCAGCCGTTCTTTCCAATAGAAAAATGCCGTGTAAGAAATGTTATTTTCTCGACACCACCGATGGATGTTTTGGCCGCTTTTTTGTTGTTGTAAAATGTTTTCCGCCCAGTGGCGTCTTTTTTCTTCGGAACTTGACTGTGGCATAGGACCCCTTTGGTTAAAAGCCAAAGAGTGACATACTGGGCGAAATTTAAAAAGATGGGCTGGTTAGACGCTTACCAACATTCCACACAGATAAGGGGTGACATTTTGAGAATTTTAAATGACGAATCCGATCAACGGCTAGACAAGGTTAGTGTTTTTCTTACTAAACAAGAAGCCGTACAATTAAGAGGCTATCTTAATCAACTGTTAGAAGACCCTAAACTACAACACTTTCACTTATCAAACTTAGACTGCAGTAAAGAAATAACCATTTGCATCTATGATGAGCAAGACTTTAAAAACTTCGATCAAAGAACCATTAGATTATTAAAAGAAGATCTCTGATCGTTACAAGGATCGTTTGGCCATAGTTTTGAGACCTATTTAGCTAGAGCATCTCGCATAGCAACTCCCCACATCTCCTCATGAGTTGTCTGCAATCCATGAAAGCAGCTTGGCAATGCAGATTGGTCATTTTGATTGAGCGCTTGGACGATTTGGCTAAGACTTGCAGTATAAGTATGCGAAGAACAAAAGAGGGAGGGGTCTTTTCTTGAAACGCCGGGAACTTTTGTATGGCTTAGGAGCAATTTTCTAAAACTCGGCTCAGCTGGAATAATCGCTGAGTCGTTAAAATCTGGGTCATCTGTAACAGAGGGAAATTGCGGATAGAACGTATCACATGCAGCCATTAAGCTTGGGAACTGCTCACGCCATGCATTCAATTTTTGCGACAATGTTGACTGATTAAGAGAGTCCGAGCAGACATACCCCCCAAACACGACAACAGGCTCATCAGCTTGCTCTGCTGCAAATCGTGAAATTTCATCCTGGGACAAAGGTTCAAGTTTCGAGCTCCCATCTCCCTGAAACACCCAAATCAGGCGATCAACAAACTCACCTGAAGAATTGATGATGTCGTTGACCATTGCGACCTTGGCGCCGGTTGAAATTAAATATGCAATAGCAACCTGTGTAGAATAAATACATGAAGCATATTGAACCTCTCGCTTGTCTTTGCGAAGATATTCTTTTTGCACATATTTACTCCATTTACAAGCAGGTAACCCATTGAGATCGCTCATTGGATTAATTTCCTCAGCATAGAGACGGTAGCTATGTGCAACTAAATTTGAAAAGTGAACTTTAAGAGCGTTAATTAAGTCCCAGCAAAATGACACTCCAACTTGAGAAATCATTTGTAATTTTTTCGCTTCCGTACGCATCCGTTTATTCTCGCCTATGTGCCTCACAAATGCGAGGACATACATGCTCGTTAAAACTAAAAGCTCCTCCGTTACACCGGCTACAACATCAGTAAAATTCTTAATTTTACCTATAGCTAATGCGTCAAGCGTCTGCAGCAGATCTTGTTTAACCCCTTCTAAATCAAATACCCTGAGAGCTTGAATGAAGTCTTTTGCAAACAAGGCCATTCCCTGACAACAATTAGAAGTTGTATGGGCGTCAAAGGCTGTATAATCCTTAGACTGGCAAGCCTCAATAGCTCGAAGAGCTGCATGACAGAAAAAAACCGCTTTTTGCGCTGTGTTTACATGCATTTTCCAGATAGAAAGCGTCTCTCCAATAGAAGGCTCATCTGTTAGCCTCCTATATCGCAAGAGAACTTCTTGAGAAATGAACTCGACATCTTCTATAGCCTTTAACTGAACATTTAAACCACTCATAAAAAATCCATTTATTTTGTTGCATTAAAATTAACGTTAATTATGAAGTCACTTTTAGCACATTTTTCCCTAGCAAATGCCCGAGAATCGTGCCAATAAAAATTCCCCCTACCGCAACCATCGGGCCACCAACAACAAATCCTATGATGGCTCCAGCTGAAGCACACATTGCTTTCCCAATTAAACTATAAACCTCTAAAGCTTTCTTCATTTTTTTACTCTTCATATTACCTCGTTTTATTAATTAAAAACACGCTCACATGACGCAAGTATACTAAAACAAATTATTTTAAATCAATTAAAAAACAAAGAAACAAACAAAGCTGATTGCAAGTTACTTTCATAAATGGCTAACAACGAGCTATAAAGGAAATATCGAGCAAGAAATAGGACGCACCGTATATAACAAATTTTAACGACCTATAACCCATCAAACCAATCAAAAGCCAGAACGTTTAGAGGATTTTTTTCATGTCAGGAGATTCAAGGAATCGTCGTTCCGAACTTTATGACAATCAAAACTACTTTCAATTAGCCTGCATCCAAAGCTCAACATTGGGATATCCAGGGATTATTATCGGGCAAAATCTTGCATCTACTTACGGTGTGGCTACAGCGATTATGTCCATTGCAATCGGAAACCTCGTTGCTTGGCTTATTGGAATTGCCATCATTTCAATGGTTGATAAAGCCCACTCTAACGCGATCGACAACGTTAAAAGTTACATTGGAAAGGCCGGAGGGCTTGCTTTCGGTCTGGTTCTCTTTATAGCTTTAATTAATTGGTATGCACAACAAATTAACTCATCCATTTCAGCATTAAATAACGCATTCAGCTTAAATGAAATTATCGGAAATCAAACCACAATTAAATTCGGAGCTTCTCTAGGTTTGCTTATTGCGCTCTTATCCATTGGTGGAATCCGTTTACTTAGAAAAGTCACCGTATGTTGCTTCCCTATTTTCCTTTGCTACACGATTTATGAAATCATCGCTTCTGATTATACATTTGATACAACAAGTCCCTGGACTCTTTCCCTTCCTGCAACACTAATTGCAACTTTAGTTGTCCTTCCTGGCTATATCAACTTTCCCACCTGTTTCCGACACTCTCGATCCAGAGCTCATTCTTATTTAGCCCTTTCATTGATAACCATATTTACTTCGTTTTTTCAAATTTCAACGATTTGGATGCGCTTTTCCAATACATTTTCATCTTACCCAACCCTTAATCTCATCTTTCTTACTTTATTTATTTTGCTAACCCTCACCTGCATCAACCTCCTCAACATCTACCTCGCTTCAGCATGCCTTGAAACCGTTGTCCCTCGATTCAGCAGTGCCAAGGGGTACGCCATCATCGGGTTGTTTGGGACATTGACCTACACCTTCCTGCAAATTTCTACCCCCGTTCTATTTATAGAGGACCTGACCAATTCGATTATCGGGATTTTAGGCATCATCCTTCTCATGGCCTACATTCTTAAGATCATCGTCAAGCATCGACCGCGGCCTTTTGAAAAAATGCTTAACATGGCTGCGTGGATTTTGGGTAGCGTTGTTGCCGCCATCTACCAAGTCAACCACCCACAACAAGGTGTAGACTCTCTCCTCACCGGAGTCAAGGCCAGCCTATTATTCTTCCTTGCCGTCTTATTCATCGAAGAGCTCGTATGGGCAACCCAGAAAAAATGGGCACACCGCATGAAGGTACGATAATGGCCCATCATAGAGAACATTTAGCCCTCATAGATACCAAACAAAGCATCTGGCAACTCTCTGTGATCCAATTGTGTGGATGGACAAGTTTGCCCATTTTGGCCACTAGCATCCTCATCTTGGAAGAAAATACCTTTCTTGGAGCCGCTTTGACGCTTGTCGTTGGAAATGCTATTCTCTGGTTTATCCGCTTAGCAATTATTGCCATGAGCTATAAACGACGGCTCAGTACGCTGGATCTGTCTCGAGAATACCTGGGCAATACAGGAAGCTATTTCATTGGCGCTGTGTTACTGATTACCACATTAGTTTGGTTTATCGCCCAGACGACGGCTGCAAGCTCGGCTCTGACCCATTTAATCACCATTAACGAAAATCCACACATTGATCAATTTACCCAAATGAGCGTCCTACTCGGTATTGTCAGCACGTTTTTATGCATGGAGGGAATTGTCGTTTTAAGAAAGCTCTCAACAATTTCTTTTCCCATTTTGCTTGCAGCTTTTTTTGTCGCTCTTTTTACAATGCCATTTCAAATCCCTCAAGAGGGCGCTACAAAGCTCTCACTGACCGGGCTAACCCTCGTCCTGAGCACAAACTTAGGGATCACTTCTGATTTGCCTACCTTTTTTAGACATAGCAAATCACTTCCCAATTCGATCTTGGCGTTGAGTGTCGTTCAGTTGATCAGTTTGGGACTTGCGCTCTGTAGCTTATATTTAGGAGCCATCGTGACCAACACATTTCAAGTCAATGAAGCTGCGGTTCTTGGAACCGGAAATGAGCTCTTGCGGGCAGCTTTGGTGGTCTTCGTCTTTGTCTCGGTGATTTGCGCCAATGTGGCCAATGTCTACTCTGCGTCTGTCGGATGGGAGGTCATCGCTCCAAAGGCTCTTGTGGGAAGAAAAGAGTACTTAATCCTAGGCCTTGGGCTGACGACGCTCTTTATCATGCTCTCCAATCTCTTTTCGTTAGATGCTCTCTTGGACATTTCCGATAGTTCCCTTGTCAATTTATGCATTATTTTTATCGTCGGCTATTTTGTCAGCAGGCTGAAACGAAGAGCTCCCAATCCCTTCGAGCAATGCACCTATTTTATTGCTTGGTCTCTTTCAACTTTAATCAATGCGCTTCAACGCCTAGAAGTTACCGCAACTCAACTCTCCCCGTTTATCACAGCGATTCTGATCACGCTAGTGACGATTTTATGCTCATTTGTGAGCCTGGATCTCTCCCGGCGGCTTAAGAAATGGATTTAATCTCATGTTACCTAGCCACTTAGAAAAAGTCGCAAAAATCCAAAAGCAAATGAGAGCATTGCTCTCATTGCGAGACGATCAATCAAAACCCATTTCCATCTCAAAGCAACAGGGTGAAGCCAATACCGCGCGCTCAAAGGCATACAAAAATGGGTGCCAAGAGCTCAATCTGGGGAAATTAGACGAGATCCTACACATTGATACGGAAAAACGGATCGCTCATGTCGAGCCTCGAGTGACAATGGAACAGCTCGTCAAAGCGACTCTTGCCCATGGTCTTATTTTCCCTGTGGTTCCTGAATTTAAAGGGATCACTGTGGGGGGCGCCATCATGGGAGGGGCCGCTGAGAGTGGGTCTCATCGATGGGGCAGCTTTAATGACGCTTGCCTGTCCTTTGAAATTCTCTGTGGAAATGGAGAGGTCGTTCATGCATCACCTGATGAACATGCTGATCTCTTCTATGGAATTTCCTGCTCCTACGGCTCTCTTGGGGTCCTTCTTTCTGTAGAGATTGCTCTGATCCCTGCGCAGGACTGGGTCCATCTTAAATACCATGTGTGCTCATCCCCACAAGATGCGATTGCAACACTTAAACAGCGAATGCAAGCTCAGGATGCCCCAGATTTTTTAGATGGGATTGTGTTTTCACGTAATTTGGCAGTCATCATCGAAGGTCAAATGAAAGCTAAGGAATCGCTTCCGGAAAAATTACCCAGGTTTTCTGTAAAGCCAATCCACGCTGAATGGTATTTTCAGCATGTCGAAAACAGAGTGGCCCGCTCTCAGAATCAAGAGGCGATGTCTATCGAAGAGTATCTGTTTCGCTTCGATCAAGGGGGCTTTTGGGTGGGAGCTTATTTGTTCCGCCTTCAGTTTTTGGCTCGGTTTGTGTTCCAAGGGATTTTAAAACTCTCACGCTCTTTTCCAGATCAGTTCTCTGAAAAGGAGATCCAACTGTTGCACGCGCCTCCTCGCCCGAATGCATTTTGGCGTTTTCTTACGCGCCCGTTGATGTCGAGCCAACGCTTATGGAAACTCCATCATCTGGCGGAAACATGGGTCCAGAATCATGCAATTGTTCAAGATTTTTGCATTCCTGAGCACAATGCCTCTCAGTTTCTTGAAGAGGTTTCACAGGATCCTGGAACATTCCCCTTATGGCTCTGTCCGATCAAAAGCTCCTTAAAACCTCAATTTTTCGCTCCCCATTTTACAACAGAACATGGGCTTAGTCACTTGATCAATATTGGCATTTATGGATTGCCTTGTTATTACGGATCAATCGAAGAGATCACAAAAAAATTGGAGCTGAAAACAAGGCTAGTGAACGGCAGGAAGGTGTTTTATAGCAAATCCTACTACACTCAGGATGAATTTTGGCGGATTTATTCGAAAGAAACTTACGAACTTTTAAGAACAAAATGGCATGCGAGAGGGATTTGGCATGAAATCACTAAAAAATTGCTTTCGTGAGGAAAATCTGTATCATTTATAGCCATGAAAGCCTTTTTGACTCTTCTAATCCGTTTGTACCAATGGACCATTAGTCCTTTTCTGGGGCATTGCTGCCGATTTTATCCCTCATGTTCAGAATATGCTGTAGAGGCTCTAAAGAAGCATGGGGCTCTCAAAGGGTGCTGGAAGGCAGTTCTTCGTGTGGTCAAGTGCCACCCCTGGCATCGGGGTGGAGTGGATTTGCCCTGACTACTCGTCATTCACATTCTCGCTTAAGTGGCCTTTATCATAATCACAAAACAAGATATTATTAATCAATTGATCGATCTGTGGAGTATCAAATTCTTGATTCAGAAAATTATTAACCAATTCTGCTAAAGAACCTTGATTAGCAATGACCGCTGGAGAGGGGTTTACTGGAACCGGTGAGGGTGGTGAGGGAGATGGAGGAACGAACTGCGTATTTTTGTAATAAAACTTGAAATTAGCACCGCCGTAAGTTCCAGCAGGGTAGTAAATATTCCATTCTTCTGTCGCGCTATCTACAAATTCTATCCCAGGAACATACATCTGACCATTAATGATGGAACCAGATGGAACATTGTTCTGCGAGCGGATTGCAGTATAGATTTGCAGATTCCCCGTTGCAGTAATTGTCGAGCCGAAGTTAAAGGCTCCAGAACCATAAAAAGGGGATGTTGGAAACAGGTTGTCAACGACGATTGTGATATCGCCGATACCTGCCATCATCTGGTCATTGGTGATGATCGCATCGCCTGTATTTCCTGTCAGAGTGCAATCGATCCCTGATAACATCAAAATAGTTGAAGGACCTGCAATTGGAACCTGTCCGCCAAGCCCGACTTGAGCGTAAGCAGTTGATGCTGCGCTTCCTCCAAGAAGGCTTGTTGAGCCTTGGGTTTGTAGGGTAATATTTCCACTAAGTGTTGAACCTCCGCCCGTCTGATCAATGTGTCCAATCTGTGCAAAGCCAAACAGCCCGCCTCCGCTTATATTCGCTCCCTGCAGAGTGATATCACCGGTGGAATTTATATTGATGTTCCCGCTGAGATTAAGTGGAGTGGTTGGAATCCCATTTCCAATTGCCGCATAAGCATTCGTATTCACCCCGTCCAAGAAAATCGCTCCTCCTACTGTCGTAAAGGTGATATTTCCTGCGTTTGATGTGATCGCTCCTACTTGCGCGACGCCTGCGCTTCCACCAAACAAGGAAACATTTCCTAAGACATAATCGAAAATGACGCCGGCAGTAAGCCCTGTTGGCTGGATCCGCGCATGCGTATTCATTCCACTGCCCCCTGTCAGAACAGCGTTTCGGGAAATCTGATAGTGCCCGTCACCAGAAGCATGCTGGATCAAAGCGCTCTCCCCTGCATTCGATCCACCGGTAAGTAAAAGATCGCGGCTACTGATCACGAGGATCATGTTGTTGGAAGTCACTCTTCCCCCTGTATCAACAGAGATATCTCCCTGTTGTCCCAAAAAGGGGTTGGACTCAAGACCTATTGATCCAATTCCGGTCGTTTCGACAACAGCTCCGGAGGTCACTTGCACGCCATTGGTACTGCTTCCGGGTGAAGCTCCTCTTAATGCAATCGCTGCATCTATGGCACTAATCAAAGTGCCAGTGCCTGTCACTTTTACTCCCCAGCTATTGGGCTCATTGCCGTCTCCTGTTCCAACTAATGTAAGGGCTAAATTAGGAATTCCTACCCCATTAGAAATAATCTGAGCTCCCGCTTCTATGGAAATTCCACGATTATTATCAGATGTCCCATTTGCAAGTCCTGTAAGAGCTATATTGCTTGTAGCGGAGGTGATGTTAGTCCCTAAATCTGACATTAAAATCCCATGATTTCCTGTTGTACCGACCGCACTTCCTGTCCCATTCATGGTAATTGTTCCAGTCGAAGCAAGGCCTGTGGATGTCACGGTGCCCCCATTGAGAAGTGCTATGCCTCGATTATCGGTTCCAATAC
>CAYWSY010000070.1:0-10834 GCA_964461105.1 uncultured bacterium | reverse complement strand
GAAATTTGTCTAACTTTCAAGTGGACGCAGTATATACCCCTTCCGGTTCAAAGGCGCCCTAAGGGACTGATTCAAAGCTCCCGCAGTTGAATCAGTCCCTTAGGGCGCCTTTGAACCGGAAGGGGTATACGTGCCTAAGTCTAATCTTAGGCTCGTAAAACTCGCTTAGAATATAATAAATATAAGTTGCATACCATAATGATTGCAACTCCAAGAAGTGTGGATCCGTCGGGCAAAGTATCCCAACAAAAGAAATCCAAAATGACAACCCAACAAAGTGTCGAATTATCAACGGGAGCTAAAATGGAAGCCTTTGCAAACCGCAACGAGTGAGCAATCGCAAATTGTCCAATCCCACTTAAAATCCCTACAACGGCAAATAACGCCCAATGTTCCCAAGGCATTCCATGCCAATGACTCAACAAATAGGGCAACGTCAACCCAATGAGAACCACATTTGGATAGATCGCAATTGCAAGGCTGTGCTCTGTTTGCGAGAGCCTCCTCATTAAAATCTTATTAAATGTTCCTAAAAAGACTCCAAATAAAACCAAAAGACCAATCCATTCCATCCCGCTAAAATTTGGACGCAGGGCAATCATCACTCCAACAGCACCAATCCCAACTGCCACCCATCGTTCCCAGGAAATCTTTTCTTTTAAAATCAACCCTCCTAGAAAAACCAAAAAAAAGGGCGAGGTATAACTTAATGTGTAAACTACGGTTAACGACTTTTGGGAATACGCATACATAAAAATATAGGTAAATACAACGCTAACGCCGAGCCGCATCAGATGAAGCACAGGCTGATGCATCCGCAACACACGACGCGGCCCCCCCTGGAAATAGGTCGCCAAAAACAAAGGAACTAACCGAGCAAGAGCCCTTAGAAAAGTTGCTTGAGTCACGCTGTAAACTTCCATCAAATGCTTGATCAAAGCATCTGAAATGGGGTAGATAGCTAAACCCAGCATCATGAGGAGAATGCCTAAGCGCGCGCGCTGCTGAGTCTCTGGACCCGTTTTGGTTTCAAGTGTCATATAAGACAGTTTCTCATATCTTTGATATGAAAACCAGAATTTGGTACACTGCTTCTTCACCACTAGTACAGTTTAAACAAAGTTCCTGGTATTATTTTTGGCTTGAAAGCTCCCGCGGTTGAGCGATCTTAAAGGCCGCTGTGTTGGCCAACACGGCTAACTTTACGATCGTTCAACCCCGGGACTTTGACGCAAAAATAATTTCAAGAACTTTATTTACAGACTACTAGAACTTCGATGCGCCAACTATTTATTTTTCTGTGCTTACTTATTTCGTGTCCCATCCAACCCCAAGCTGGCAACTGCTTAACACATCAGGCCAATGAGCTTCACCTTCTTCCGAAAGCAGAGCTGCACCTTCATCTTGGTGGCGCTTATCCCCTTCCCTATCTACTCTCGATTGCCACACCAGAACAAGCAGACCAGTTAAATTTAACTTTAGACTTGATCCGCAATCGAACCTCTTACCACGACATCTTTTCTTGTTTCCACATCGTCAGCCAGATCGTTAACACTGAGGATAAGGTCAGACTAGGAGTTGAGGCTCTCTGCAAAGCGCTTCAAGCAGACCATGTGACCTATGCTGAAATTCGCACGGGCCTTAAAAATCTATCGGATGGCTATGAAGAATACCTTAAAGCCGTTTTAATGGGAGTTCACTCTCAATCCTCATCCCAGTTTCAAGCCAAGATTCTCTTGAGCCTCCAGAGAAATTCCACATCCGAAATGGCGAAAACAACAATAGATTTAGCCTTAAAATATCGCGATCAAGGCGTGATTGGGATCGACCTTTCAGGGAATTCTCTGCTTGGGGAAAGCAGAGAGATTATGTCTGAACTGATCCGCGCTAAAAAAGAGGGATTGGCCCTCGTGATTCATATGGGAGAATCTCCCAATGAAACAGATCAGCTCGATCTTCTTCAACGCCTCCACCCTGACCGCATCGGGCACGCCGTTTACCTTTATCCCGAAGCGGAGCGATGGATCATAGAGCATCAGGTTCCGATTGAAATCTGCCTTACAAGTAGCGTTCTTGTTGGACTTATCGAAAAGTATACAGACCATCCAGGATTTCGCTACTATGCACAAGGACATCCAGTTGCCTTCTGTACGGATGACCCTCTTCTTTTCTCAACATTTCTTACACAAGAATTCTTGATCGCCCATACGCAAGGCGGTCTTTCCATCGATGAGCTTAAAGAGATTGCCAGAAATACGTTTCAGCATAGCATTAAATAAACCCATTGCGCTATGAATCGAGAAAAAGCCTTTTTAGGGTCATGTACCGATGAATGCTGTGCTTCTTTTAACCTGTTTCCTCTGCTGTGGACATCTGAATGCCCCCGCAGAATCGCTTCCTCCGTCTCAAGAACTCGCAACTTTTCAAGATCCTCCCACTCCTGGACTTGATACAACCATCCGAACCTATGCACACAACATCTTCCAAGCCGCACGCAATTGGAGCGCTGGAGCTGCTTTCGGAGTAGTATCCATATTAACAAAAATAGGATGGGAACTCTCTCGCCTCACTCCATGGGAGTCTCCTCTTGCCAATGAATGCCTTCTATTAAGCCACATCTGTGAGACTGCTGCGCGCAATTTATTTGCACAGCCACTCCCCTCCAATCCTCTTCCCACTCCTCCCTCTCATCACTCTTGGCATCTCAATCAATTCCATCTCTCCCAAATTCCCACTTCAACCTTAGAAGAAAAACAACTTCTTGATTTTCTAGAAAAACGCTGGCTTGCAAAATCAACAGGGTGTTATCCGACACTCATCGATTGGGTCTGCCCTACTTTTGACATTCACGTTCAGACCCATCCAGAAACAACTAACTCTTACGCAAGAGATCCTTGGAACAAATGTTCTCTCACATACAACAAACGCGTAGACGGATGGAAACAATCCCTTCCCCATCCCCATCATTTTCCATTGATCTTGACACGTCCCTATGCCATAGATGACTATCTTCCTTATCTTATTGAGGCTCCCTCTCTCGAAAATCTCTCAATAGATGCCCTGCAAACAAAAGAGAACAATCCTTTTGTCGTGATCAATTTAAGTCATCTTTTTTCGAATGCTGACACAGAATGGCTTAATAAGTGGAACGAAATTCAGACTCACCTAGCCCAAGCTTGCAAAACGCATCAAATTAACCCCTCCCAACTTCTGTGCATTCAAACAGTCAGTCAGGAAGGAATTGGAGGTATCCGAATCCTTCCTTTAGCAACACTTTCACACCAAGAAATCGAAGAGCAGCATCAATTTCTTTTACATCGCATTTCTAAAAGCGGACTTGCAGCCAATCGCGTTGAATTAGATCGCTGGAGCCTAAGCTCGATCCTTCCCACTTCAACATCCCATGTGCACTCAATTCCCTCTCCTATTTCCCTAGAAGAATTCCTCGATGACCTTGATGAGTTTGAGCATTTATCCTCACAAACCACCTCAGAAAAACAGGTCATGCTCACAGCGACCATACAAGTGCTCCGAGGATTGCTTGCATCTATTTCAAAGGAAAAATGGGATCATGTGCTCAGTAACCCAACCCGCTCAGCTATCACACAGCTTTCATTTAAGAAAATTAATCAAGAACTTCACTTATTGAGGCAAGAGGAGGCGCTCACATTTTTTGATCTCGCCTCCCATCTTGAACAGATTCATGCCAACATCACTGCCCTTTTAGAAATCTTCTCTCCATATACCGCTGGCGATTTTCCTCAGATCTATCTCAAGGCGTTGGCTTCAATTCCTCAAGATCTAAGGCCCTTGACCAAATGTGGGATCCATGCCTCTGGCATGACGAATTTAGCAGGAATCATCAAAGCTGTTGGAACAGCTTTTAGCAAGTCCCCCTATATCCTTTATGGAGATAACACCTACTTTGAAAATATCTATGAATCTCATATCGTTTCACGCGCATTGCCACTTGCACAAGCGACACAAGAAGACTACTGCCAAGCTGATCTTATCTTAGCTCAGTTCAATCCGATCTTAAGAAGAATTGATTATAAGGTAACTCATTATCGAGTAGAAAATGTTTCAGACACTCTTCGCGATATCTTAAATGCACGAGCAGGAAAACCCCTTACACTTGCCGTTGACTGCACATTAGATTATCTCGACTCCCCTCGAGTTGCCCACCTGCTTTCAGAATTTCAAACCGCAATCGAGCAAGGAACCTTGAACGTCATCTGTTATCGAAGCGGTATCAAGTTCGATCTTTTCGGCATGGATAATTACTGCGGAGCTCCCCTCTTCATGATCCATAATCAAGATGCCCATTGGATTGCATTTGATCGCTTAATAACAGATCCCCTTCTCCAAACCGATCGTTTAAGCATCAATTGGTTCTGCCTTGCTTTTAGCTATGCAAAAGATCAATTAGAGTGTTATCGAAAACACATTTTTGATAACACGCGCGCGCTATTAGAAGCTGTTCCCAAACGATTGTTGACAGATCAAACTGCGAAATATCAGATTGTCCCCATTGAATCTTCTGCTGATGCTGCATTCATCGATATTAAAGTTTATGGCCCCTTCCATCAAATGCGAACAAGTCTACTCGGAGGATTCCTCATTCTCAAAAGCATGGAACAAAAACATCCCCTGTTTTGTCGCCCCAGTCTTGGATTCTACCACCCTAATTTGAGCATCCTTTTTAGTGATACCTGCTCTACCATTAGATTAACTCTAGGCCTAGATCCAAGTCAGGTCAAGGTCCTTGCCGATGCCTTTGAAATCATCGACTCTATGAACACGTCGATAAATCATTCATCAATAATCACAAACCCATCTTGTCCCAACTGAGTAAGTCTGATCATCGCATCAGTATTTACTTTTAAACCTGAGATGAGATCTCCATTGACCCAATGATGAGCCTTTGCTGTCGCGCCGCATAATTCAAATTGAATTCCCCGCTTCATTAAACTGAAAATGAATTCTTTGTAAGGATTCCCTGTGTTGGTACTGCGAAATTCATTATACTTTGCATCATCAAGCATCACATATCCAGCTTCCGTGTGGAAAATGGCGATAATCTGACCTTTAGTCTTTTGAGTTTCAAAATCATCCAACAAAATACTAACGTGTCCAAGCGCAATAGATTTATTATCTAACAGTGCAACCTGTCCAACGTTGAATACCGCATTCCCCTTTTTTAATATGACTGGAATTGTAATCTGAAGGGCGCCACTGGCACCCTCCATAGCAAATCCAAGCTCTTGAGTGAAAACACAACTGCATATGAGTGAAATAAATAACCAATTTTTTCTGTTCACTTTAACCACCTGTTGTACTTAGTAGACATTTGCTGATTTTTCAACGATCTTCTCCAACAACTTTTGCATCTTATTAATGACTGTCGGATCAAGTTGGGTATATCTTTCTGCTACCTTATCCATTTGAGAGAAGGCAATCCAAACACTTCCAGTTGAATCTTCCCAAACTCCAATCCGAAGAGGAAGATCCAGAGAAATGCTTTGATTCTCTTGCATTAATTGAGTTCCTACAAGAGGGGACCCAAAAACGATGACTTGCGTAGGTCTTAGCTTGAGATTCACTTTTTCAGCATTTTCACCATGATTAAACTTAGCAAATATAGGGACATTTAATTTCTTTAATTCATTCTCCACTCTCTGCATTGATTCTTGCACACTAAATGCACTTTCATATAAATACAATTCATCATCATTATATCCAGAGGCAAACTCAAGCGAAAATGCTGAAGCGACTCGTCTTGCAAGATTTGTCAAATCATACCCCTCTTTATTAGCAAGCAGCGTCACACATAGCAATTCTGTTGGATCTGTAAATCGACTTAAATAAGCAGAAAATCCACCGATGGAGCCTTTGATATCTAGCAGCCCCTTATGATATGGAAATTCCCATCCAGCCATAGCACGAACAACTTTACCATTGCTCAAAGTGGTTGGCTTATAAATCAACGCTCTATTCTCAGGCTTCTCAATCAAAAGAGATCCTGCAAGTCCCATGTCCCAAAAACTCACATCTTCTGCCGATGCCCATACATCGCCAAATCCTTTTAGAACTGCAGAATCGTTAAACGGAACAACCTCAAACTTCTCGTTATATCCCGCCGCATTTTCAGTAGGATTAATAAATAAAGAATTTTTTAAGAATTCCTTATGAGAATGCTCCTTTGCTGTGAGTTTTTCCTGATGAAGATTTGCAAGATCTTCATAAAAACAGGTGTTCTTTAAGGCCAGCAATTCAATCTGATACTTTGTAACAAATTGATGGTACGTCATTTGGGAAACTGCTTCGACCACTTCAGCTGCTAATAAGAAATTAGTTGCACTCGAAAAAACATCTGTTCCTGGAGTAAAACGTAAGGGGAGATTCCCTACCAACGCGATCAACTCAGATGCTGAATATTTTTTATTTGGATCATAACTCTTTTGAGAACGATAGTCTTCAATACCCGTCGCATGTTGGAGCAACTGAAACACCGTAACATCTTTCCAGCTTGCAGGCAAATTCTGAAGGTATTTAGAAATTTTATCGTTAATATTAAGCTTACCTTTTTCATAAAGTTGCATAACCGCAACAGCGGCATAAGCTTGTGACACCGGTCCAATTGCCCAAACAGTATTTGTAGATGCTAACAATTGCTTACCAATATCTGATACCCCATAGCCTACAACGCGAGGAATATACGGAGCTTGAACAATTGCCAATACCATTCCAGGTATCTCTTCTTTGGCCATAAACTCATAGATCATTTGGTCAACAGACTTGCCTAAATAAGCAGTCTCTGGGTTGCCTCGACCAATGCTCGGCGTATACTTTGCATCTGACTTTGTCATTTTTGATCCTTCCTGATTTGAGGGTAAGCTATAAAGACTGACATCTAACCCACAGGTTAAAGCAGCGATACAAACAAACGATTTTGAAAAAAAAGAAAACCTCATTATACCATCCTAGTTACATTGGATAATTTATCGTGATAATTCGCTTCATATATAATGAAAAATTAGATGTAAACAAAATAATCCAAACCTGCTATAAGCCAGAATATGGCAAAGAAATATGATGAAAGCTCCGTCCAATCCTTAGATGCACTCGCTCACATCCGGCTTCGCTCTGGCATGTACATTGGCCGCCTTGGCGATGGCTCCCATCCCGATGACGGGATCTATGTCATGATCAAAGAGGTCATCGACAATGCAATTGACGAATTCATCATGGGGAATGGGAAAAAAGTCGAAATTGAACTCAATCCTAAGACCTCAACCGTCTCTGTCCGAGACTATGGGCGAGGCATTCCACTCGGAAAAGTCATTGAATGCGTCAGCAAAATTAATACTGGCGCAAAATACAATGATGATGTCTTTCAATTTTCTGTCGGTCTTAATGGCGTGGGAACAAAGGCAGTTAATGCTCTTTCTAAACACTTTATTGTCAGAAGCTTTCGCGATGGAGAATTTGTCGAAGCCCGCTTTTCCAAAGGGGTTCTCCAAGACAAAAAAAAGGGAAAGACAAAAGAGACCAATGGAACGTGGGTTGAATTTACTCCAGACAACGAAATTTTCAAGAAATTTACTTTCCACAATGAACTCATTCTCAAACGGCTGTGGCATTACGCGTATCTTAATCGTGGATTGACACTTCTCTTTAATGGAGAAAAAATTTATTCCGAGCACGGCCTTCTAGATCTGCTCAATGAAGAGGTCAAAGATGATCGCCTCTATGAGCCACTACATTATCAAGGAAAATCAGTAGAGCTTGCGTTTCTTCATGCTTCAAGTTACGGGGAAGCTTATTTTTCATTTGTCAATGGACAGTACACCCAAGATGGAGGGACCCACCTCTCTGCATTTAAAGAAGGGATCCTCAAGGGGATTAACGAGTACACCAAAAAAAACTTCCAAGGGATTGATGTTAGAGAAGGGATCGTTGGTGCCATCCTTGTCAAAGTCAAAGACCCCATCTTTGAATCTCAGACAAAAAACAAATTATCGAATAATGAAATTCGCTCGCCTATTGTTCAAGAAGTCAAAGACGCTGTTCTTAACCTGCTCTATAAAAATGAAGATATCGCCAAAAAGATCGTCGAGCGGATCCTCTTTAACGAAAAGTTAAGAAAAGAGCTCGCAGCCGTCAAAAAAGAAGCCAAAGAGAAACAGAAAAAGATCTCGTTTAAAATTCCAAAATTGCGCGACTCAAAATATCACTTAGGCGATGGATCTAAACATGGAGAGCACTCTGTAATTTTTCTCACTGAAGGAGATTCAGCCTCAGCGTCCATTGTCATGACCCGAGATCCTCTCACTCAAGCCGTTTTTTCTCTAAGGGGAAAACCGTTAAATGTGCACGGGATGAAACTCGAGCAGCTGTACAAAAATGAAGAAATGTATAACCTAATGTCAGCACTGAACATCGAAGATGATATCTCAAATCTCCGTTATGGCAAGGTCATTCTTGCCACCGATGCTGACGTCGATGGGATGCACATCCGTAACCTCCTTATTACCTTCTTTTTAACCTATTTTGAAGGGCTTGTCCTCAATGGACATCTTCATATCCTCGAAACCCCTCTATTTAAGGTGAGAAACAAGGAAAAAACCCTCTACTGCTACACGGAAGAGGAAAAAGACAAAGCGATTGCAGAACTTAAAAAAGGGATTGAAATTACCCGATTTAAAGGGCTTGGAGAGATCTCACCCGATGAATTTAAACAATTCATCTCAAAAGAGATCCGGCTCATTCCAGTCATCATCCAAAATCTCTGTGACATTAAGCCCACACTTGAATTCTATATGGGGAAAAACACGCCAGCTCGAAAGACCTTCATCATGAACAACCTGGTGAGTGAAAATGGATGATCTAAAAAGTCAGATGAAGGATCACTTCATCAAATACGCCTCTTATGTCATCCTAGATCGAGCCATTCCCAATGTGATCGACGGCCTTAAACCCGTGCAACGGCGCATCTTAGAAATTCTCTACCGCCAACACGATGAAAAGCTGCATAAAGTCGCCAACATCGTCGGACAAACCATGCAGCTGCATCCCCACGGCGATGCCCCGATCTACGAAGCTCTCATTACCCTTGCCAATAAAGGTTTTGTTCTAGACAAACAAGGGAATTTTGGAAACATCTTTACCGGGGATCCTGCAGCAGCAGCCCGTTACATCGAAACGCGCCTCTCTCCCCTTGCCAGAGAAACACTCTTTAATCCAGACATCACAGATAAACTCCCATCCTATGACGGAAGAAATGTGGAACCCATCATTCTTCCCGCTAAAATCCCCTTATTGCTTTTACAAGGAGCAGATGGAATTGCAGTGGGTATGGCCACCCACATTTTACCTCACAATTTTACAGAGCTTCTTGAAGCTGAGATCGCCTTCCTCGAAGGGAGAAATTTCAAAATTTTCCCCGATTTCCCCACTGGGGGAATCATGGACAAAAGCCAATATGACAAAGGGCGCGGTAAAATCAAGCTACGAGCAAAAATTGAGATCAAAGATGATAAAACCTTAGTCATCCGAGACATTTGCTACGGAACGACAACAGAAAGTCTCATCCGCTCCATTGATGAAGCTGCAAAAAAAGGGAAAATCAAAATCGAGGCGATCAACGATTACACCTCAAGCGAGGTTGAAATCGAGATCAAACTCCCAAGAGGACAATACGCCGATGAGATTCTCGATGCCTTGTATGGATTTACAGAGTGCGAGGTTTCACTCACCTCGCAAGTGATCGTGATCAAAGACAACCTTCCCTGGGAAACAGATATCCATGAGATCCTCACCTACAACGCAACCAAGCTTGTAGAATATCTCAAACGGGAGCTTGAAATTGAGCGTGACCGGATCTTAGAGAGGATCTTCTATAAAACCCTCGAGCGCATTTTCATTGAAAATCGCCTCTATAAACCGATTGAAAAACTCAAAACACTCGAGGCGATCCACGACTCTCTTGAAAACTCTCTAAAACCTTATCGAAAAAAACTCCTTCGAGAACCCACTCTCGAGGATCGAGAGAAACTCCTCCAAATCCCAATCCGCCGCATCTCTCAATTTGACATCGATAAAAACAAAGAAGAGATTGCCCTTCTCGAAGAAAACCTGCGCGCTGTAGAAAAAAACCTCCGCAACGTCAAAAAATACACCATCGAGTATCTTAAAAGACTCATTCTCAAATATGGCCCTCAATACCCTCGAAAAACAAAAATCAAAGCGATCGAAGAGATCGACCGCAGATCGATTGAAACCAAAGAGATCAAAGTCGGATTTGATGCTCAAACCGGTTTTGCTGGGACAAAAGTCACTGGCCCAATCCGCCTCACCTGCACCAACTTTGATAAAATTTTGATCTTTTTTAAAGACGGCACTTACAAAGTCACCCAAATCCCCGAAAAGCAATACTTCGAAGATGCAATCTGGGTCGATATCGCCGATAAGAAAACGATCCTCAACGTCGTCTATAAAACGAAAAAAACCAATCAAACCTGGGCGAAAAGGTTCATCGTTGATAAATTTATCCTCGACAAAACCTATCGCTACTTTGAGGAAGACGCAGAACTGCTTCATATCTCTACAAATCCCAAAGCGCTCATCGAGCTTCATTTTGCAACAAGCAGCGGCAAAAAAGACAAATCCCTGCGCTACACGCTCAAAGATGCTCCTCTAAAAGGGGTTCATACGCGCGGCATTAAGATTGCAACAAATAAAGTAAAGAAAGTGCTCTCAGGCAGTGATTAAAGGCGCGGAGATATGATCGAAAGTTGTGGATGAAAGGTTAAAAGGAGCGTATCCTTAATGA
>CAYWSY010000069.1:0-10852 GCA_964461105.1 uncultured bacterium | reverse complement strand
ACAGCGACAACGTGATGGGACATGTATCAGGAATATTAACAGAACAACATTTTATCGAGGTCAAAGAAGTCAAACAAGGAGACCTTCTTCTTGTGATCGACCCCCGCCCCTACGAGGCATCCCTTCTGGCTGCTGAAGCGCAACTGCAACAATCGCTTGTCGAATTAAAGTATGCAGAAGACACCACCGAACGGTATGCCAAATTAGTCGAGCAGGATTTTGTCTCCCAACTCAATTACGACTCTTACGTCACCACAGCCTTAAGCGATCAGGCGGTATTAGAACAAAATAAAGCCAACCTTGCGACTGCTAAAATCAACTTAGGTTACTGCTACATCACAGCGCCCATGGATGGAGTGACAGGATTGCTTCAGGTCAAGCCAGGCAACTATGTCAATGCTGGAGCTGACACCGTGCTCACCGTATTAAACCAAATTCAACCCTGTCTTGTGAATTTCTACGTCCCTGAGACAGATCTCTATACGATCATGAGCAAACAACGCAAACAACCCCTTAAAATTGAGGTCTTTCTCGATTCTGCGCACACGGTGGGATACGAAGGCACCTTAACCTTAATTGACAACCAAGTTAATAACACAACAGGTTCCATTTTGATGCAAGGAACCTTGCCAAATGAAGACAAATTGCTGTGGCCGGGCAACTTCGTCGACGTCCGCGTCCACATCGATGAGAAAAAAGGAGCATTGATTCTTCCTACAACAGCAGTTCTCGTTGGTCAGTCGGGGCATTATGTCTATCTTGTCAAAGAAGACAACACAATTGCCATGCAATCGGTTCAAATTGGACAGCGCCATGAAGAGCTTACCGTCATCTATTCAGGACTCACTCCCAATGACAAAGTAGTGACCGAAGGACAACTCAATCTCGTTCCCGGAATGAAAGTTGTCATCGAAAGCCAAGTAAAGGTTCCTCCCTTAAAAGTTCCCCCTACAGCACAACAAAAACCCCTTAAGGCAACTCCATGAACATCTCAGCGCCATTCCTGAAGCGCCCCGTCATGACCATTTTAGTGATGCTCAGCGTCGCCTTTTTCGGGATCCTCTCTTATCAAGCTCTCCCAGTGAGCGATCTTCCCGACGTCGCGTTTCCAACCATTGAAGTCTCTGTCGATTATCCCGGCGCCGATCCGCAAACCATTGCCAATAACGTCGTCGTTCCCCTTGAAAAAGAATTCACCACCATTCAGGGGATTCAAACCATTGCCTCAACAAGCTATACAGGCAGCGCCTCGATCGTTTTAACCTTTAACCTCGACCGTAATGTCGATCTGTGCGCCCCTGACGTGCAAGCTGCAATTAACGCAGCACAACCTCAACTTCCTCAAGACCTCCCCTACGCACCAACTTACAGCAAAGTGAATCCCACTTCGACACCCGTACTGTTTTTTGCCATTGTCTCTTCGACGATGACCCTTGGAGATCTCTATAACTACGGCGATGTTGTCATTGGCGAGCGCCTAAGCATTCTCGATGGAGTCTCGCAGGTACAAACCTATGGAAGCCCCTATGCAGTCCGCCTAAGAGTCGATCCGCAAAAGCTCGCAGCCAGAGGCATTTCGATTGCAGAGGTCGGCGAAATCATCCAAAACGCAAACGTCTATCAACCCGTTGGCACGCTCTACGGTCAATCCCGTGAATTTACCATCGACGTCAATGGCCAGCTCGAATCGGCAGCGGAATATGACCCCGTCATCATCAAGACCGACAACGGATCGATTACCCGCTTTCGCGACATCGGTAAAGCCTTGGACAGCACCCAAGACGATAAAATGTACTTTGCCTATTCAGATGAGGAAGGAACAGTTGCGATGGTGGGACTTGCCCTGCGCACCCAGCCAGGGGCAAACACTCTTGCTGTCATTAACGAAGTGAATAGGGTACTCCCTCAGCTTGAAGCTGAAATCCCAGGTTCAGTTAAACTCATTCGGATGTACGACCAATCTGACTACATCTGGGAATCGGTCCACGACGTCGAATTCACTTTGATGATTGCACTCGTACTTGTCATCTTGGTGATCTTCTTTTATCTCGGAACCGTCCGCGACACCATTATCCCCGTGTTAGCAATTCCGATGTCGATTCTCGGAACCTTCATTATGATGATTTTTTTCGGATTTACCATCGACATCCTCTCCCTTCTCGCCATCACCCTTGCCATTGGATTTCTTGTCGATGATGCAATTGTCGTCTTAGAAAATATTGTGCGCCACGTTGAGCATGGGGAATCCCCTATCCAAGCCGCCTTTAAAGGCTCAGCTGAAATTGGATTTACAATCCTATCCATGACCCTTTGTTTGTGCACCGTCTTTATCCCCTTAATTTTTATGGCGGGAATCATCGGCAGAATTTTGCATGAATTTGCAGTCACCATCGTCGTTGCCGTCGGAATTTCAGGCATTATTTCGCTGACCCTCACCCCCCTTCTCTGCAGCAGGTTCATTCCACCACATGTCGAAGGGAGAAAGAAAAACCGGATCGAGCGCTTCTCCGATCTCATCAACCAAAAAATCCTCGATTTCTACAGCCCCACACTCGATTGGGCTCTTTCCCATAAAAAGACCATTTTAGGCGTCGGCGTCGGCAGCTTGGCCCTCTCCGCCTATCTACTCGCAGCGCTTCCTAAAGATTTCATGCCCCCAGATGATTTGGGCCTTGTAGAAGGCTACGTCCAAACGGTCGATGGAACCTCCCCCTTTCAGATCGGCGACTACATGGAACAACTCTCTAAAATTGCGATGCAAGATCCCAATGTCACCAATGTCGCTGCAGTCGGCGGTTATCCCCAGGACAACGAAGGGGTCATGTATATCCACCTTAAGCCCCTGGCTCAGCGCGTTGATTTAAATACCTTTCTCAATGAGATGCGCCCGAAAATCAATGCGATTCCCGGAGTGACCGTTTTCTTAAAACCCCTTCCCCTTATCAACCTCCAACTCGGTGCGGTTGATAGCAAAGCCAACTACCAGTATACGATTACAGGCTTAAACCAAAGCGACATCTTCCATTACGGTCCTATTCTGGAAGAAAAATTCAAAGCACTTAAAAGCATCAACAGCGTCGTTAGCGACCTTGACATCACCCAACCACAGATCCAAATCGAAATTTTAAGAGACCGCGCATCGACCTATGGGATCTCAGCCTATGATATTGAAAACACACTCAATCTCGCCTATGCCAGCAGCAACCTCTCCCCGATTAACATGCCCAACAACCAATACTATGCGATCATGGAGACTTTTCCTAAATTCTACTATAATCCGCAACAACTCAAACAAATTTGGCTACGCAGCTCGATCAATGGGCAACTCGTTCCCCTCTCTGCGATCACCACAATGACAGAAGGCTTAGGACCACTCACCGTTAACCACGTCGATGGACTCCCCTCAGCAACCATCTCTTTTAATCTAGCGCCAGGCGTGGCTTTGGGCACAGCGATTCAAGAGGTCGAACAGATTGCAAACGAAACGCTCCCTGAAGCCATCTATGGCAGCATCCAAGGATCCGCCGACGTATTTAAGACCTCATTTGCCAATCTACAGTTCCTCTTTATCATTACCATATTCATCATCTATGTGATTCTGGGTATTCTCTATGAGAGTTTCTTTCCCCCAATTACAGTCATGTCAACCTTGCCCCCCGCATGCATGGGAGGATTGCTCAGCCTGATGATTTTTGGACAAACCCTATCCCTCTTTGCCTTTGTCGGCCTCATTATGTTACTTGGGATTGTGATGAAAAACGGGATCATCATGATCGACTTTGCCAACGCGTCGAGAATCCAAGAAGGGAAAAACATCCACGATGCGATCCACCATGCCTGCATGGTCAGGGTCCGCCCTATTTTAATGACCACCTTTGCAGCACTCATGGGAGCAGTGCCCATTGCACTGGGTATTGGTGGCGCCACCGCCAAAAGCCGCATCCCACTCGGGATCGTGGTTGTAGGAGGACTAATCGTCTCTCAAATCTTGACCCTGTATCTGACACCCGTCATTTACACATATGTCGAGCAGATCCACGATCAGATCAAAGCGTGGAAAGCTAAGCGCTCAGGGAAAATCGACGGTGAGATGAGCGGTTGATGGGAAGGTGATCAGGGGTTGTTTGGGTATAACAACCAAGTCTTTAGGCTTTGGCAAGAAGTCGTCGACTCTCTTAACTTTGCCAATTGGCTCGTTTTTATACTTTATTTTGCGCTTTCTCATCGATTTTTTCTCCCTTCATCAGCAGTATATAAAAAATAGAATTGGAAAAAAATCATTAAATTTTGATAGGCTCAAAATTCAAGTGAATTTTTTATAACCCATACAGAGGTTCTTATGAAAGCACCATTTAACTACCCATTTTTGTTAGGGTCATTCGTTTCTCTCCTTCAGCTTACTCCAGGTCTCTCTTTTGCTAATGAACTTCGATATTTTATGGATCCTTCCAAAGAAATCGAAGCTCAAGCATATTCCCTTACTGAACAAATACAAACAACTGCGTCTTCTATCTTAAGCATTCCAACCAACAATCAAACATTTGAAAACACCATAAGACCTTGGAGTCGCTTATCAGCGCAACTCAAGCAAGATCTTAAAACACTAAACGAACAAAGAGACTCAAGTTCTCCAATAAGTGGCTCTAATGAAATATTCTCCAACTCTCTCCATGGTTATATATTGGCGGCCGCCCATGATCCTGAACTTCAGCATGCACTTCTAAATTGCTTCATGAGCATGCCTCTAGATCCAGAGCTGAATCCATTTGAGCTCTATATTGCTAGACGATTTATCTATGACAACTCAAATGCTCCTATATATATACAGGGATATACAGAAGAAAAAGAGGCCACTGGAACAGATTTCTCTCAATTAACTTTTCAGTCCGGTCCACGTTCTCTCTCTCAGATCGCTGATCTCTCTAATGCTATTTTATCCCAAAATGCAGATATCGTCTTTATTCAAGAGCTAAAAGCCGATGATCATGCACTCGAATTATATCAAGTACTCAAAGAATGTTATGCCCATTTTATTTACATCCCTCCTTCAACAGCACTTGCCAAATCTCAAAGTAATTGCGATAATGGCATGTTGATTGCAAGTAAATTTCAAATGGAAAAACCACAATTTAATACATTCTTAGATAACAATAGAAACAGTAACGATGGATTTTTCGATTTCATCCTTATGAATCATGGAATAACACTCGCTCATATCTATGTCTCTAACACACAAACAAATATCTCCGATGAGGCAATTTTAGAGAACTTCACTCAGATCTTTGCAAAAATGAATGACGATATTTTAAAAAGTGAAAATGCTTCCACCCCCTTTGTCTTAAATGGTGATATTAACACCTTACTCGGAACAAAAGATGCAAAAAAAATTATAAATGCAGCTACCCATCAAGATCAGCTTTCAAACGCAAACTGCACCCTTCTCTTACACTCTCCACATCTAGACTCAGTAAATAACAACGTTAAGGCTAATATTCTAGGAACCTCGGTTACAATGCATGAAAACTGCTTTGGATTACGCAGTGTCATTCGAAGGACAAGTCTCCATGAAAGAACTTTTGGAGCTAAATCTCTGCTCAATTCCCAACAGACTCTGACTTCAGAAGGAATCAGTACTATTTTTTCTAGGAACAAACTACAGTTGCTCCCTGTGCTTTCTCGTAATGGGGGAAACGATAATGGCGGGGCCGAGGGAAGAATTGAAGGAAGAATTACCGCTACTTTTGGGGGGCCTGATGGAACTAATATTGAGATCTCTGCCAATGGAGAAATAAATGACGGAAAAGGCAATTATGTTTCTGGAGGTGGAGGATATAACATTAACACTGGGGAAGGCAGTGTAAGTATTGGAGGGGGATCCCGTGGCACCATTAGTGAAAAAGATTAGCAACCAGTAAAAAGAAAGTGGCTTATATACTAAAACAACTTCAAAAATTAAGATTTGGTCGCGCTAAAGACCGCTATGATATCCCACATAACGGTCTTTACAAACAGCCCCCCATGGGAACTCTCGTCCAATCCAAATCCCAACTTTTGAAGGTGTTTGGGTATATTTGCTCAATTGGACTTTTAACGGGCATCATCCTCTACAGCCTTTATTCCAACTCCAATCGAAGAGACCAAACTCGATATTCACAATTAAGTATCAACGGCGCTTATTTTGTACCAACTGAAATCATCGATTTCCAGGCTGAAATCCCTTGTATAGCAATTACCATTGAGGATAAGACAGCACCAGTTAAAATCGATTTAGGCTCTGATACAGCTTTTATCCTTCCTAAGGAATTTTTACAGAGACTTGAGCATAAATCATTTGTTCGAAGAGATTTCTTTTATGGATTGCGGGGGAAAAAACATGAATCTGATGTCTATTCCATTCCTAAAATACGCATTGGGGGCATGACAGTTTTTGACTCAAAAGCCAAAGAACTCAATATCGAATTTGAAAAAGATGCAACACTCTTGAATCCTGATGGATCTTCCCTTGCTCCCATGGGAGCAATTGGGTGGACATTATTCCATAATTTTAATTTCTTTCTTGATTGCAAAAATTCCCTCTTTGCCTTTTGTGATAGTTTAGAAACCCTGAAAAAAAAAGGCTATCCTGTCAGTGCTTTTGTAGAGACCCCATTGCTTCTTGATCAAGGACTCATTGAATTCGAGGCGATGACCGATTCAGGACCCATGCGGTGTTTATTAGACACTGGGTGCACCATAAATATGCTCAATAAAGATCTTGAAGGTAAAAATGATCATATGATCTTTAACCAAATGACGATCGAAACACATGATGTCGTTAATCCAGAGAATGCCGATCTCATGATTTTTGATCCGAAAAATGAATATACTGTGTCAATGTTTAAAATTGGAAACAAGGATTTTGGGGATATAACATTTACAAAATTAAAAACCCCGATTAACATTGACGCCATTCTAGGAATGGAATTCATTAACTCAAAACTCATCTTCATTGATTTTCCACATAGAAAGATCTATTTTGGTGAACATCAGCACTAAGGGTTCGTAGCTCAAATGCAGAACTTATTTCCTTATGAACCCTTAAGGCCGAGGGTGAAACGCCTCGAAAGCCTCAGTTAGATGGCGCTGGCTTAAGTGCGTGTAGCGATCTGTCGTCGCAACACTTGCATGGCCAAGCATCTCTTGGATCACCCGCAAATCTGCTCCATTTTCTAAAAGATGCGTGGCAAAAGAATGGCGCAACGTATGCGGCGAGATCGGCTTGCCTATTCCCGCTTTAACAGCGTAGAACTTGACCCGCTTCCAAACAAAAACTCGATCGATCCGCCCTCCCCGCTCTGTTGCAAAAAGAGGAGTCGTTTTTTCAGATCCCGCTGTCGTACGAAACGCGGTTAAGTAGTGATCGATCGCATCGATCGCTACCTGTCCTATCGGGACAATGCGCTCCTTACCCCCCTTACCCTTAACACGCACTACGTGCTCATCGACATCAAGCAGATTTAAGCCGCACAGCTCTGAGACTCTTAAACCAGAGGCGTATAATACCTCCAAAAGCGCCCGATCGCGCGCGCCGCTGGAAGTTGTCGGATCTGGGCTTTTAAGAAGTGCTTCAACCTCCTCGATTGTCAGCACCTCAGGAATGAGCTGCCAGAGCTTCGGCTTTTCAAGGGTAAAAGTGGGATCTGATCCCATCAGTTTCTCTCTTACTAAAAAACGGAAAAAGACTTTGATCGTGACTAAAAACCGACAAATCGAACTGCTGGCATAGCCTTGTGTCTTAAGATAAGAGAGAAAAGAAATGATCTCTTGATCTGTCACATGTAAAGGGTCTTTAATGGAAATCACCGAAAAGAAAAGCTCTAGATCTGAGCGATATGCCGCAACCGTGTTGCGCGCAAGGCCCTTTTCTGAGGCAATGTAAGATAAGAAATCAGCTGTGCATGTTTCCATCTTTTTGAAGATAGCACGGTTGCGTTTATGGTAAAAGAGATAGATCCAAGGCGAGACGTGCCGGATTGCGACGCACCATCCCTTCTATTGGGAAAGCTGCGCTTCGAAAGGATGACAATGGCAGAATGGGAAGAAAAATTGGATGCATTTTTGATTTTCAAGGAGAGAGATTTGCTCGATCATGCTGGAAAAATCTCGGCTCAAGTTGCTGAGAAATTAGCCTTAGAACGCTATGAGGTATTTGACAAGAAAAGACGAGAAGTTGAAAAGCAAATCGATGATGATGCAGATCGAGCTATATTAAAAGAATTGCAAGCCCTATCCCACAGCAGCTCCCGTGAATAAAATGAGTTTCAAAAGAAGTCTATTTAAGCAGAAACCTCTTGCATCCGCGCAACAAATCGCTCTCTTTCCTTGTTATTTTCTTGAGCAAGCTCCTGTTGATGTGTCAGCTCTCTTGCAACAGCTTTTTGAAGCTGACCTACATCCTGCTTCATCTCCTTGATCAAGTATAGCTGCTCGCGCAAGACCTTCGCAATCTGTCCGCTTTTTCGACACATCGCTCTTAGATGGCGGCGCGCTTCTGTCGTCATGCCTTTACTTAAAAGATCATCATATTTCTGCATCAGCTGAGCTCTTTCAAGCGCACGCTCCCTTTCAGGGGCATGAACAGGCATCTCTCGCGCTGTTTTCCAGAACAGCTTGCTCGTTTTGCGAGAAGCGCGCTTGAGATCTGCATCGGGGGTTTTAGTAGCTTTACTTAAGTACAAGCGTCCTTTCTTAGCAACCAGCTCCGTTTTTTTCAAATACTGAGCGCGCAATCCTTGACGGGCTACCGTCCGCTTAATCAATCCATTGATTTCATCTGCTGTCAACGAAGCATGAAGTTCAGATTGCAGCGTCTCTAAGGAAAGATGGCTCTGATCCCAATTCTTCTGCCGTTGATCCGCCATAATATAGGTCCCACCAGCAAGAACAATTCCAGGAAGAACCACTCCAAGTCCCCCAATTAACAGAGGAAGCAGACTTAAACTCAATCCAAAAGTCACGCCCACACTCGCTAAGAAAGCCGCGGTCATGATTCCGCCTATAAACAGCGCATATGCCTTATCATATTTGCCCGGTTGGTCTTTGCTCATAAACGCTTGCACCACCCCTCGAAGATCGACCCCGAGCATAAAGAATACCATTGCGATAGTAACAGCAATGAATAAAGCGCCCCCAGCTGGCGATGTAAACGATAACACAGTGACTGCAATACCTAGAGCTGCCGCAATAAAGCAAGCAGTATAATAAATCCCTTCAATAATGAGCGCATTGCGCTCCACTGTGCGCAAAGCTTTAAATTCAACTTCAGCAGCGGCCTTTACCACAGAGTCATTCGATTTAAGCCTTTCAAGAAGACCAGTATTAAATGCTTTTTTAATATTGATGACGCTTGCAGAGCCGAGCAGCCGCTCCATTTTCGCATGTTTCTTTAACGCTCTGCGTTCATGATCTAATTTGAGGCCATACGTCTCAAGAGCACTGAACCCAAGTTTTCCAATTCGGTCAGGATCATACCCAAGAGACCCAAGGGCTTTTGAGCGATATCTTCTTGTCGGGCGAACCTCTTGGAACAGCGCCTGTAACTTCTCTTTAATTTCATCACTTGAAGGCTTCTTGCGATCGATTAATGCGGCAAGGTCATCTTTTTCCTCTGGTGTCAGCGCAGTGCCATCTAAATGCTCTCCCCTTTTCAGTAGCTCTTTCGCCTCATTTTTCAAATAATCATGAAGCATCTCGCATTTGCTAGAAAGATCATCTAATGCCAACTGTGTTAACTCATCTCGCTTATCTTGATTAAGCCCTTGTGTCACATCCAATGGACGCGCATGCACTTTGGAGGAGAGAAAGCGCGCTTGGGTAATGAGATCTGATCCTTCAAATTTGATCTTGTCAACGAGGTAACGCCCTAACTGATACAGGTGGATCCCAGACCAGACTGCAAAGGCAAGGTAAAACAAGCCAAATAAGACAACTCCAGCACTGACTGTCCAATAAGAGGCTCTTCCAAGAGAGGAAAGGGATATCGCAGTAGCTGGAATATTTAAGTATTGGGCAACAAAGGAAAGAATACGACCCGGAATAAAGCTCAAGCCACCCAATCCAACAAACAAGCTCATATTTCCTTCAAAAATATGACCGAGTGTTCCAAGGCTATCTTTACGTCGAGATGCCTCAGCAACCCTTCCGACGCATTGACCTACATTATAAAATGCGGCAACGTTCGCGGCTGTCGTCCAACCTAAAATATGATTTAACAAAGAATTTCCAAGCGTCGGTCCCGTACGGCTTAACATCGACAAATCAGACGTGACATCTTGAAACGCGCGCGACGTGATCACAGCTCCGTTGCGTTTCAATCCACTTAGAGCTTCAAAAAATTTCTGAGACTCGTGCGAAGTCAGAGAGGGTGCAGGAAGGATTGACGCGGATCTTCCCAATAGGGCATGTGAGACCCTTTCCTTCCCTTTATCAGAGGAAGGGCGGCGGCTCTCTGGACGTCTGCTGCTTACTCCGCGCACTGACATAAATCTAATCCTTTATTCTAAAGCAAATTGATTCCTTACCATCTTTATTCATATTTATTGTAACACATTGAGAATTACTAATAAAGTAAAATAATTCAAATAAATCGGTTAAACGACTCAATTTGAGCAAGTTAGGTGAAATTTATATTTCTTGAGAAGATTTAGAAAAAATATAAATTCATAAACAACTGACTATAAATCAATTAGAAGATGCTGTTTTAGAAGGCAGCGCCCCATCTCCTCCATTTATACTCCTTCACCCCTTCCGGTTCAAAGACACCCTAAATTAGAATCAAAAAAAATAACAGGATAATAGGATGGTAGGATAGAAA
>CAYWSY010000068.1:0-10935 GCA_964461105.1 uncultured bacterium | reverse complement strand
CCCCGGTGTTCATTGTTATTTTAGGGGGTTTCTTAAATCTACCAACCCCCCCTCGTTCGCCCACCAACCCCCGGGACTTTGACGCAAAAATAGCTGCAAGAACTTTTTATGCAGACTACTAATCATGAAAATAAACCTTCTGCTGGCCTTCTGGCACAACACCCAGCCCCTTCATCAGGGTTAACTCGATCCAAGCAGGATCACTTTGACTCTGAATCTGGGCTAAAAGATCTTCACGAATCAATAACAGAGACTCTTTTTGCTGCTGCAAATCAATCAAATGCTTTTCCAAACTCGCATACACCTCGTGCTTCTTATGCATCGCATGAGAATAGATCCCCACACAGGTGCCAATAAATAAAAACATCCACCACGAGCGGTAAACAAAATGTTGGATGTGCTTACGAATTGACATAACTCCCCTAGAGACCCGATAAGTGCCTTAAAACTGATTCTCTAAAATTACACTTTTTTTTACCAGAAAAACACGAATGCAGTCACAACCCTTTTTCCTTAAACGAATTATGCAATAGGCAGCGTGATCAAAGTCTGGCACATGTACTTGCCTTTGCGGTCCGCATATGAAGTTTCGCAAGCCTCAGCCCCTTCATAAAAGAGCACCTGAGCTAATCCCTCATTGGCATAGATCTTAGCTGGAAGCGGAGTCGTATTTGAAATCTCTAAGGTCACATGCCCCTCCCATTCCGGCTCAAAGGGGGTCACGTTACAGATGATCCCACATCTAGCATACGTCGATTTTCCAATACAAATCGTAAGGACATTGCGAGGAATGCGAAAATACTCAACACTTCTAGCTAGTGCAAAAGAATTCGGTGGAATAATGCACACATCTGTCTCTAAATGTACAAATGCACTTTCATTGAAATTTTTAGGATCGACAAGAGAACTATGAAGATTCGTAAAAACCTTAAATTCTCTGGCCACGCGCAGATCGTATCCATAGCTGGAAAGTCCATAACTAATGACCCTCTCCCCTTCCGCGTCTCGAACTTGGGCATCCACAAATGGCTCAATCATCCGATGTTCCAGCGCCATTTTTCTAATCCAACGATCTGATTGTAATCCCATACGATCTCTCCTTTTAGGGGGATCTTATGTCTAAACTGAATTTCGATCCATTGCAATTTTTCCGTCTCATCGATAGACTGAAGAATTCCACACCGAAGGCCTAAATTTATGCACGAACCTGTGATCCAATCCTCATGGACCGCACAAGATGAACCCTATGAATTGCCCCTTCGCCCTCAAAGTTTGAGTGATTTTTGGGGACAAGATAAAATTAAGGAGCGGCTCGAAGTGTTTATCGGAGCTGCCATGCAACGCAAAGAAGCGTTGGGTCATTGCCTGTTCCATGGACCACCAGGACTTGGGAAAACGACGCTTGCCAATATCATTGCAAAAGCGATGGGAGCCTCAATTGTGGTGACCTCCGGGCCTGTCATCGAAAAGCCGGGCGATTTAGCGGGATTATTAACCAATCTCAAAGAGGGCGACATCCTATTTATTGACGAGATCCACAGGCTTAATCGCGCAGTAGAGGAATACTTATACCCTGCAATGGAAGATTTTGCACTCGACTTGGTCATTGATAGCGGACCTGCTGCCCGCAGCGTTCAAGTAAAGCTCAATCGCTTTACACTCATTGGCGCAACAACCAGATCGGGACTCTTGAGCAGCCCAATGCGATCGCGATTCCCGTTCAACTGCAGACTTGACTATTATGACTCTACCATTCTTGAGAAAATTCTTATGCGCTCTGCACACATCCTCAACGTGACTCTAGATGGAGAGGGAGCTTTTGAAATTGCATCCAGATCCAGAGGAACGCCCCGCATAGCTAACAACCTGCTACGCTGGGTGCGGGATTTTGCGCAGATCAAAACAGAGAATATCATCACCCAGACGACCGCAAGAGCTGCGCTTAATATGCTCTGTATCGACCAACTCGGACTCGATGAAATGGACAAAAAGATTTTAGAGGTGATCATCGATCATTATCAAGGGGGCCCTGTCGGCATTAATACGCTTGCGGTTGCTCTCTCAGAAGAACCTCACACTTTAGAAGAAGTGTATGAGCCTTATCTCATTATGCAAGGGTTTCTTAAAAGGACCCCCCGCGGCAGAGAGGCAACTTCACTCACCTATCAACATTTAGGGCGTCAGCTGCCCGCAAAATTTAACTCTGGAGTCGAATCATGAAACTCATCCCCTCTCTAATAACGTTGAGCCTTGTTGCAGGATCTCTTGCTCCCTCATTAGGCTGGAGCATCCCTTCCGAAAAACCGGCCGATCTCTCAGCGCAGATGAAACCTACAACGATCAAGGTTCTTGTCGCTCAAAAAAAAGAAAACATCTTACTCGAAGCTAGAGGCTCCTATCATGTCTACAATCCACGGGATGGACTGCAATTAAGCAGTGGAAATTCTGGGAAACGCGCACAAGTGATTTCAGATCCCCTTGGCCTCAAATGGAAAGAGCGTTATTTGGGCTCTTCACAACTCAGAATTGTTCCAGGGGATGCCAAGAGCACACTTCTTGTCGACGGAATCGAATACCGCGGATGCATTGAGATCTATGACATGGGAGGCAAGTTAAATATCGTCAACGAAGTCGATATCGAACGTTACCTGAAATCATGTCTTACCGCTCAATTTCCACAAGAACTCGATGAAGATGTGATGGACTCCATTGCTATTATCGCGCGGACAAATGCCTTTTATCTCGCCTCCCAAAAATCCCATTCTCCCTGGCATGTTGACGCGCAAGAAGTTGGCTACCAAGGCTACGCGCTCACGCTTCAAAACCTCCATGTTGACAAATCCATCGACAATACCAAAAACCTCATTTTGACCTATCACGATAAACCCTTTGCTGCAACCTGGACAGAAGATTGCGCAGGTAAAACGGCTGATTTTGCCGCCATTTTTCGCAAATCTCTCAGCGCTCCCCATGGAGTTACGGCACCTTTTGCCGCAAGAGATCGCGCACAACACGCTTGGTCGTTCAACATGAGCAAACAAGAGCTCTGCAAATTATTTGGAGTCGACAAAGTCAGCCATATTGATCTATTCCAGGATAAAACCTCTGAAAAAGTCTATGCCATTCGCATTCACGACAATGCCGGAGGGAGAAATGTCGATTTTCTACACCTTCAAAAGACTCTTGGGGAAAACCGTCTCCGCAGCAGTGATTTTACCATCACTCTACACGGCGATCAGATCACCTTCTCTGGCCATGGAAAAGGCACAGGCGTCGGCTTATGCCTCTATAGTGCCACCACCCTCGCAGAACATGGGGAACATGCACCGAAGATCCTCTCCTCTTTCTTCCCTGAAACCCAGCTCCAAAATGCTCGGGATTTAGGGGCCGCTGAAGCGATTAGGTAAGAAGATAATTGAAACGGAAGAGTTGAGCCTATACCCCTTCCGTTTCAAAAATAATGAAAAAAACACCAATTGCAAAGAATCCCTTGAATTGATAGACTGGTAGATTCTTACCGGGGACCTCTTGGAATGAATCGGTCCGAACCAGGTCAGGACTGGAAAGTAGCAGCCTTAAGGATGCAGCTTTATGCCAGGAGCCATCTCCGGTATTTTTCTTAGAAACTAATCATTAATCCAGCAAACAGACCGTGGATCATCGCTACACCGTGCGAGCGCACCGACTTACCTGCATTTCCCCCGACCTTGCGCACGAGCTGGTCTTCAGCTGTGACAATTCCTGAAAAATAGAGAAACTGATAGCCCGCGTGGATATTGATATGATCTTTGAAGTAAAACTCAAGAAGGGCCATCGCATCGCCAAAAATTCCGTCTTGCCACTTTTGACGATTATAATGCCAAATCGTGACCGTATTGTCTTCATCGCGCAATAAAGTTCGCTGTCTTCCGTGATCCATCATGAACCCGAATTTGGCTCCAAATTCCCAGGAAAAATAGGGAAGTGGATTGAGCTGAAGGTTAAGGCCAACTTGTACACCGAACATGTCATTTTTCGTCCAGATGTTGTAATCGGAGCGTGAATGTGTTGGATTCACGGGGCTTTGCCTGTTAAAAAATGCATCTTCCAGGCTCTCATTGTAATGGAAATACCGGAGACCAAAAATCGTTGATAGACCAAAATAATTGACCCAGCGCGGACTTACATTATACCAGTAGTTAAATTCCAAATCCCAAAAATGAGCCTCGTACTGCGCTTTTGCCTTATCAGCAAGAAAGAAGTCCTCAGTAAACTCTCCCCCCCTTTGAATGGCCGGGTCGTGTTCTAAAGTCAGCCTCAAATCTCGCCTTCCAAAAGTAAATGGATAAATCAAAGAACCATGGTGACGCGCTTCAACTTCCTTTTCAGCTTCCCACGGTTGCAAATAGAGAAAATTAGCCTCGAAGCTCATTTTTGCGTTTTCACGATAGATCAACCCAACCCGATATCCAGGTTCAAACCCCATCTCATTAATCAAATCTTTTGTCGTAAGCACAGTGAAATCGCAGACACAGTCATTCCGAATCTTGCGGATATCAGCTGCTAAAGGTTTATCGCTCGAATGACTCCGACGCATATACACAAAGTCACCCACAACACCCCAATGGTCATTGAGCTGCGTCCTACGTTCAATAGCCCCAAGCAGAGATGCCGAGAAGAGAAACAAAGAAGTTCCTATCCATGTGATCCCGCAAACTTGCATAAAAAAATATTCCCTCCAATCATGCTCGCTTCTTGGAAGCGCTTAATGGATTCCAAGAGACAGAAAAAATATTAATTTATCGGAATGGAGGAACTTATGCAACGATCTGTTTACACACAACACATTTTTATTTTTAAATGACTTAAAATCAACATGTTATAGATCAAGTCACACTCACTTAAAAATTGTTCAACCTGAATCCAAATTTTGATAAGTCATGACAAAAATTCGAGAGATGATACATCGAAAATAAATTCATGCTGATCCTAATTTTGAATACGCGAAACAAAATTACAAATAAATCATAAGTTATTGTTCACTTGAAATGTGTTTTAAATAACTGTACAATTGTTAACGAAACGCTGAAAAGAAAATAATAAATTAGGTTGATGATGAGTTGGAATCTGCTGAGCTGGTTTAACCCTATCGCTTTTCCTATCGAAGCTGCAGAGCGCTCTGTGGCTTCGAGCTCTCATGATGTGAGTCCTGAGCCGCGGAATGTACCTGCTGCGGAATCACCCTGGACAAGTTTGTATAACCGTGTCACAAGCCAACCCGTACTTACTGGAGCGGCAGCACTGACAGCGGTTGGAGCTCTTTATACTTTTGGGCTCCCCGCATTAATTTTTAGTACAGGTGCAGCTCTTCTTGCTAGAGAAAAAATACAAAGCAGTAGGCTTTATCAAGATCCATCTAAAGCCTTATTTGGAACACCCGATCCGGACCTCTACACACTCAATGACACTGTCCAAGAAATCTTATTAAATCCCCAATCAGTCACAAGAGAACAAATCGAAAGACTCGATACCTTGCTCCATGCCCTGCCAGTTGAAAACTGGGGGCAGATCTCAGCAGATGAACGAGCTTTTTTTCATGACATCACAAATGGAATTGTGTCACTGTTCCACTGGAATGCTCAATTTCCTTTGACATTGGATGAAGAGTCGTTGACTCAATTCAACCGTTTCAAACGCCTCATCGAATCGCGGATTACCAGCGACAATGGATATGTTGTCAGAGCTGCAAAAACGGGGGTACAACAGGCCCTAAGAGCTCCTTCCGCAAACTTGCATCAAGCGCTTGAGCTGGCACAACGCTTGCAGCAGATGTTAACAGATGCACCTGATGAAGCGCTAAATCCAGTGATCCAAGCAGGCTTTCCTGCATTGACGTCACTCATTGAGAACCTTCCTCCAACAGATCACAATCTGCAAACTTTCCGTGATCTCCACGAAGCGCTTCTAAGCTATTTAGGGAATAGGCAAAGAGGCACTTTGGAAATCCCTCTTAGACGCGCGATTCATGTCTTAAGAAAAAGCATTGGAGATGATTATGGAGTCGTCCGAAGGGTCATTGACGCTGGAACTCCAAGTCTCATTCAGCCTCAAGTAAACCAAGCGATGAATAGTTTGGTAAATTATACAGCAAATTCCAATCCAGCACCATCCCGCAGCCAACAGCCGATACTTGTACAAAACAACGCTCGATTGCCACCCCTTTCTTCTTCCTCATCACAGCCTCCTAGCAATGTAGGCAGCCCCTCTCAAGCAGCTCCTCTTTTAGAGCAAATCAAACGCGACTTAATGCCTCAAGTTCAGGGCACCTTAGAAGCAGCCGTTTCATACTTCCCTGAATCACTCCAGCCTGCTGCTCGAATAATTAGCCAACATGTTCTTGAACGAGTCATGCTTCCAACGCACGCTTCCCCAATCGTGCAAACGACATCCTCAGCACCGTTTGATGCAGAAGCTGATGACCTATTAAAACTCCCCCCTCCGCCAGCATTTGATCTACCCCAAGCGTTAGTAAACACGAACACTTCTGCCGCCCCCTCATCTCTAACAGCTCAATTGCGTTCCTCCTTGCGCCCTGCTGCAAAGCAAGTAGCGCAAAAAGCAGTATCATTCCTTCCAGAACTCATTCAACCTTTTGCAACAAGTCTTGCAGGCAAAGCAATCGATGTCATCACCCCCCCTACAAGAACACGCTCTTCCTCTAGAACACAATCCTCCTCTAGAACACAAAGAGCAACACGGAGAGCTTCATCTTCACGCTCTTCAGAAACAGGCATGCTCGGCTCCATGCTCCAACACATCTGGAGGAGCGCTAAACAATATTCCGCAAGCAAATCAGGCTTTTTGCTTTATACCACCCTTCTCCGAGGTTTGGATTCCCTTCCCAAAAGAGGCTTTAGCAAGCAACGTGCGAAAATCGAGACAATCCTCAATCTTATTTCCACACAAGTTCATGGGGAACGCAGTCTTAAGTCCGACGTTAACTGGAAACGAGTTGGCCAAGCCATTTGCGAAAGCATGAAGCTGCTCAACAGCGTCGATCTTTCAATCAACGGCTTTAGTGTCCCTAAAATTGGGCCTCAAAAAGAAGCGCGCGATACCGCTCGCCTCCATTTCGAGAACATCACGCAGATCCGTAAAGCGCTTCCCAAACACGCTGAGAGCGCTGAGGCTGAAGAAGAAAATTGGAAAGAGCTTGCAAAACAAGAAAGAAGAAGCTTGGTCCAAAACAGCACCAACTTCATCGTGATTAAATTGCTCTATGAAAAAATCCATGGAAAAGCTGCTAATACTGCCCTCTATTATCAGATCATTCAAAAGGCAAATCTCGAAGCTGACCCACAAGCTCGAAATGCAAAACTTAAAGAACTCCTTTTTGCTGAACTCGATAAATCTCGAAAAGGGTTCTTCGCACAAATCATTCAGTTCCCCAAAAGGATGTGGACTCATATCAGTTATTCAATGCTTACCTCTTTTTTCCAAAATGCCTTGGCAAATGTGACTAAAACCTCTTTAGGTGAGATCTTTGGGTATATCCGAAAAAACAAGGATAACGAATATGTTCATCTCAAAAATATGCTCGTCAATAACCTTACCAAATACTTGACGATCTTAGGCGGCGCCTACGAGCGCATTGCAACAGGCGATAGCCCTCATGGGACCATCAGCAAAATGCTCCAGACTGAACTTGAAAAACCTGAATACAATCAAGTCGACAATAAAAACTACACCACAAAAGAGCTCTATACAGAATTAGCTCAGAACTTACTCGAAAAATGCACAAATAATCGCCTCTTAAAATGGATCATTCAATCTTGGGCTTTTGAAGGTCTGATCTGGCTGTTTGAAAAAATTGCCCGTATCGATCGAGGTGACCTTGTCGGCTCCCTGTTAAATGAGGGGGTGAACTCACTTTCAGATGAAAACGGGTATACTCACGCGCTCAATACTGCTCTCATCGAACAGCTCGAGGAGGTCTTAGCACTCATCATTGATAACACGAAATCTACGAAGAGAAATCTCCCAAATGCCTCTGGGGAAAAGCTCTCTGAACACAAAAAATTGGAAATCAAAGCATTTGTTAAAAACCTCGTTGAGATCCTCCGCAAAGGAGAATGTCAAACACGCGATGAACTCCTTGCCCACATCAAGGGTAAATCACTCTTCGCCCCTGTTACAAAAGCTATCGATGGGGTGGTCATGGAAGGGGCACTTGAGAGCATCACCGACCTGATTAGCGAAATGCTCAATGAGCTACTCAAAGAAGATCAACTTCATAAATTGATCTACAAATTTACACGTGCTGCCAATACCATGTACCATCAAGGGGAATCCTTCTCTGATGCACAAGTCAAGGCGACAGAGAAAAACTTGCAACAGCTACAAAATCGGATCTTGAACGTTGCCATCCAATCTGCAGTCGATGACTATCTCGATTCAGATGGCACTATTAAAAGAAATCAAACCAAGGCAAAAGTTCGGACATTAACTTCTTCGACAAGACAATTTATCAGAAAAACCAAAAAACAACTTGATGAACTTAGCTCTGATTATAACCAACCTTCAGATCTTCGCAGATCCCGTCATCGCTCGATTCTCGAAGCTCTCTTAGAAACTGCCCATAACTATCGCACCAATTGCCTAGAACAGATCAGCGACATCATTGATGGAGGAACTTTAAGCGCTTCGAGCAAAGAAGCCCTCAAGCAACGCTATGAGAAAGTACGCATAAGAACTCAACCCCTTCTAGATGCGTTGCTGCAACTACAACAAGGATCACATCGCCTCTCTCATACTCGAGGACTTAACACTCAGCTCAGACAATTAGAGAAAACAGCAGAATCGATTACAGACAGACTAGAAAACAAGCGTTCAAAAGACAATCTTAAGCACTGCGGCAAGTGGATGAAATCCCTTAAGACATGTGCCTCACAGATAAGAAAGTTAAATATTCAAGACCCGTACATTCAAGAGATTCAGAAAAAACTCGAACGTCTTGAAGCCCGTCTTAAAGAATTTACAACTCAGCAACAGCTCATTGACACTTACAATGACTACCTGAAACGTGCAGAAGAATGGAAGACTGCTGGTTGCATCCCAAATCTCGATGAAGTTCGCGATGAAATTGATGAAATCAAACACACTGACATCAAAAACAATCTACAACGAGGCATGCGCGCATTCCCAAATAACAATGAATTCGACTCTGATACATTCCAACGGGCTCTTAGATCATTCAAACAATTAATCACCAATCAAAAAGAAGACTTAATCCAGACTCGAAATCGATTCAAACACAAAACAATGCACTATTCCAAAGTGATTCCGCAAATCATTCATCAACATGGATTGCTTCAAAGAGATGCAATCAAAGAAACTCAGGAAGAGAACATTGCAAATGCCCTTAGAGCTGCTCGAAAAGAGTTAACAACACTCGAGCAGTGGCACAATCGATTCATGAAACAGCAGATCCCACAGATTAATGTCCAGCTGATCCCTGACTTCTATAAAACAGCTATTTCTGAAACCCTCTTTAACCAAGTAAAAACAACAGCAAATAGCCTTGGGAAATTTGCTCGCAGTCCAGAAACAGCCTTGTATGGAGTCGCTCGCCACCTAGGAATCATCCCCTATCTCGAGCATCTTAAAGCAACGCGAAAAGGGTAAGCAAACACTTTTTCCTTTATTTTTTTCTACCTGTCCTATATTTTTTCCTGCTTCTAAAATATAGGATGTTACGACATGGTTTTTTGTTTTTTATGCATTCTGTCCTCTCTCTTAATAAACCTCTCTCAAGCTGCAGCCCAATCATTCCCAGAGCCGATCGATATTGTCTATTCATGGGTTGATGGGAATGATCCTGAGTGGCTTGCAATCAGGGCAATGTACCAAGGCAATATCCCCATATCTACTACCCAAACTCAAGATGCAAATACCCTCAATCGATTTTCAGATCATGAAGAGCTGCGTTATTCTCTCCGCTCCATTTTGAAGTATGCGCCATTTTTCAATCACATCTACATTGTCACAATGAATCAACGCCCGAAGTGGTTAGCCGAACACCCCCAAATCACCATTGTCGACCATCGTGAAATTTTTTTAAACCCAGGTGATTTGCCCATATTTAACTCCCATGCTATCGAGAGCAATTTACACCGAATTCCCCATCTCCATGAGCATTTCATTTACTTCAATGATGATGTATTGTTAGGGCAACCTGTAACTCCCTTTGATTTTTTTACACTCGACGGAAAAGTTAAAGTCCTCTTTGAACCCGCGTTCAGCCCCACTGGGCCACCAAACGAAAATGAAACCACCTATCGCTCTTCCTGGCGCAATACCAATGCCCTTTTAGATCAATACTATGTCCAAGAACGCCGCTTCCGCCTCAAACACACTCCTTTTGCTTTAATGAAATCCTACATGGAAGCAACAGAAGAAGAATTCCCTGCGGTCTTTACCTGGAATTCTGCTTCAAAATTCCGCTCCCGACAAGATTACAATATCGTAAATGGGTTCGTACAATACCACTGGCTCTATCACGGAAAAGTCGTCGAAGGAGACCTGAGCAATTTAATGGTATCCGTAAGAAGCGACGAATGGATCCGCAGAACCAAGCGCGCATTTGATAAACTGAAAATGATGCGCCCTCATACCTTTTGCCTTCAAGATAACATGATAGGAGAGAGCGAACAAACCAAGAAGTTGCTCCATCAACTTCTAGAGAGCTGGTATCCAATACCAGCCCCTTGGGAGAATGACCATTAGACCTCTTGCGTAACTAAGGTTCTGTCGATTTTCGGGTTCTTTTGAGCCGCTTTTTGATTCTTTTTTGGGGGATAATATCAACATACGTATATACTGTGTCCACTTCAAAGTTAGAGAAATTTCAAACTCAGCGCTTCCATTTTTTATTCGTTGAAGCAGGCCCTGTGCTAG
>CAYWSY010000067.1:0-11292 GCA_964461105.1 uncultured bacterium | reverse complement strand
ATACAAGACGGTCCACTTGGCTAAGGCAAATCGATCGGATTAAATTTCTCAAGCCCTTCAGGGTCTTCTTGAGCGGCTGCGAGTTGTTTAAGAGAGTCAAAGGTTAGGTAATCCATCCCAAGCTCTTCCTCGATTTCCTTCATCAGGGTTGTCTTTCCACTTTGGCGAGGACCGATGAGCAAGGTGACAGGGCTCGTCTTGAATGTCTTTAAGAGGTTGGCTTTTAGGTGTCTAGGATGTTTCATGAGAATGTCATCCGTTTAATAACTAAATATTATCCGATCCGTGGGTAATTTTACATGAAAAATTATAAAGTCCTTGTAAGCAGTGCTTTAAGAGTGTTTAATCAGGTTGTTTCGGGATGTTTTGTTCTTTCTAAAATCAGCGCAGCCTCTCGTTCATCGATCAGAACAAATTGTGAGCGATCCTCTTCGTAGCAATAGACATCGGCATGCGCAATATCAAACCACCACCCATGAACCCTCAGCTGTTTCTTTTTCAATCGCTCTTGAATAAACGGATAGCTTTTGATGTTCTGTATCTGTTGGAGCACATTGACTTGAGAGAGTTGGTTATGTTCTGAAAGAGAGGGGTTCAATGAATGGCCCTCTTTGATTTGTCTTAAGGATTCTTCACCGTGCTTAAGCCATGTTTGAACATGTGGGCAACAGAGAGTGTCTACTCCTTGCGTGAGCGCTTGCATAGCGCCGCATTCAGAATGTCCGCAGATGATGATATCGGAGACATTGAGTGAAAAAATTGCAAATTCAATGACAGCAGAGGCGCTGTTGTCGTGATCGGTGCAAGAGACCGGTGGAATGAGGTTTCCGATGTTGCGTAAAACGAATAGATCGCCTGGATTTGTCGACGCAAAGAGATTCGGAACGACCCTGCTATCAGAGCAGGCAATGAAAAGCGTGTCTGGTTTTTGTCCCAGTGCAAGCTCTGCAAAAAGAGAGCGTTTTTCTTCGGTGAGATTTTGTCTAAAATCGACAATCCCTTGAATCAGTTTTTTCATAAAATTTTCTGTGTGTTGTTTGGGCTCATTATTTTAGATTTTAGCGATTTGAAGCAACCTCAATATCTTGTCAGTGCAAAAATAATATTTTAAATTAAGTGTTGATCCCTAATAGTGAACGCAAAAAGGGAAATATGGCAGAGATGAGGAGTTACCAGGGAATAGGCGCTGCTTCTGGATGGGGAGCACAACTACGCGGATGCGAAGAGGGCCCGGAGGTATTTCTTAAAAAAGGGGGCATGGAAAAATTGAGGGTCCAAGGGGTTCCTCTTGTCGATTGGATCACGCTTCACTCTTCAGTTTCTGCCCGCGACCGCAATATTTCCCTGTCGGAATCCTTGAGTGTCATTGTTGAGTTGAACAAGCGCTTAAGCGAGGCTGTGATCCATGCTAAGCAACGAGATTTATTCCCTGTCATTCTCGGAGGTGATCATAGCATTGCTGTTGGGACGTGGAATGGTGTGGCTCAGAGCTTAAATGCTCCTTTAGGTCTTCTGTGGATCGATGCGCATATGGATGCTCATACTCCTGAAACATCTCCTTCAGGTGCATGGCACGGAATGCCCTTAGCCGCTTTGATGGGCTATGGAGAGCCACAGCTTTCCCATCTTCTTAAAACGGATCCTGTGATTTTGCCAGAGCATGTGTGTTTGATTGGTGTGCGTTCTTTTGAACAAGGGGAAGCAGATTTATTAAAGCGGCTGAACGTGCGGATTTACGATATCAACGAAGTTCAGAAGAGGGGCTTTGGAGTTGTGTTGAAGGAAGCAATCGCCTATGTCAATCAGGGAACCGGAGGCTTTGGGGTGAGCGTGGATCTCGATGTGCTGGATCCTAAGGAAGCGCCAGGGGTCGGAAGTCCCGAACTCAATGGACTCAAAGCAAATGAGCTGATAAGCGCTCTCTCTCAACTTGCTCATGATCCGAGACTCAAAGGATTTGAGCTTGTCGAATTTAACCCTGAGCGAGATCAGAATGATCTCACTTTTCATATGTGTTGTCACATTTTAAAGGCAGTTTTGCTTCAAGGATGATCAAGATGGATTGCATGGCACTAGAAGAGAGATATGGAGCGCATAACTACCATCCGCTTCCCGTGGTTTTAGCACGTGGAAAGGGGGTCTATGTCTGGGATCAACAGGGAAAACAATACATCGATTTACTGAGTGCTTACTCTGCAGTTAGTCATGGTCATGCGCATCCTAAACTGCTCAAAGCTCTTGAGATCCAAGCACAGAAAATTGCTGTGACATCCCGCGCATTTTATTCTGAGCCTTTAGGGCTTTTTCTCAAGACGTTGTGCTCTCTTTCTGGTATGGAAATGGCGCTTCCGATGAACACGGGCGCAGAAGCTGTAGAAACGGCCATTAAAGCGGCTCGCAGATGGGGATATCAGGTTAAAAAGATCCCTTCGAATCAAGCGGAGATTATTGTTGCAGAGGGGAATTTCCATGGGAGAACGACGACCATTTTAAGTGGTTCCTCAGAGCCTGCTTACAAACGGGATTTTGGTCCCTTTACTCCGGGCTTTAAGATCATCCCATTCGGATCTGTTTCTGCCTTAGAACAAGCGATCACGCCACACACATGCGCATTTATTGTTGAGCCCATTCAAGGAGAGGCGGGGATCATTGTGCCTCCACCAGGATGGCTTGCAGCTGTTAAGCGAGTGTGTGAGAAGCATCGTGTGCTTCTGATCTTAGATGAGGTGCAATCAGGCTTAGGGCGCACGGGCAAGCTCTTTGCCTTTCAGCATGATGAGATCCAACCGGATGGTTTGATTTTAGGCAAGGCATTGGGTGGGGGAGTGCTGCCGGTGTCAGCGTTTTTGTCTTCCAAAGAAGTGATGGGACTATTTGAGCCTGGTAGTCATGGCTCAACTTTCGGGGGCAATCCTTTAGCCGCAGCGGTGGGGCTCGAAGCGCTCAAGATCATTCAGGAAGAAAAGCTTGTTGAAAAGAGCGCGGAATTAGGTGTTTATTTACTGAATAAATTGAAAGCGATTAAAAGCCCGTTAATTAAAGAGGTGCGGGGTAAGGGGCTTTGGGTAGGGATTGAGATTGACCCGCGCCAGGGATCGGCACGCTCCATTTGTGAGAAGCTAATGGAGCGCGGTGTGCTTGCTAAGGAAACGCATGAAGTGGTCATTCGGATTGCTCCTCCACTTGTCATTACTCAAGAAGAGCTTGATTGGACAATCGCGCAGATTCAGGCAGTTGTGCTTCCTACCACTTGACCACAGGCGGTAGCGAGCATAAAATTGCATCGGGATTGCCACCTGAAAGAAAGCCGAATTTAGTTCCTCTGTCATAAAGGAGATTGAATTCGACGTAATGTCCGCGCAGATTCAGCTGAATCTCTTTTTCTTCGCTAGTATAAGGTTGGTGGATCCGATTGCGATAAATGGGCATTACAGTATCTAAAAAGGTATTGCCGATCTGTTTCCACATCTTGAGATCCCGTTCGAAATTTCCGCTGTTAAAATGATCAAAGAAGATACCACCGACTCCCCGTTCTTTTTTGCGGTGGGGGATGGTGAAGTATTCTTTGGCATTCTGTGCAAATTGAGGGTAGAGGGCAAGATCGATCGGATCGAGCGCAGCTTGTGCAATTGCATGGAAGTGCTCAGTGTCTTGGGCGTAAGGAAAGCCCATTGGGGTCAAATCGTAGCCACCGCCAAACCAGGAACGCTGCTTTGTTTCAATATAGCGGATGTTGAAATGGACAGTGGGCGCATGGGGGTTTGCCATGTGGGTAATTAAGCTCACTCCCGTTGCAAAGAAAGGACCTTCCGCATCATTCATGGGAAAGTGCTCACCGCTGACTCCAGACCAGTTCACGGCAGCTTTTTCAAAATGGGTTCCGCGGATCACTGAGATCTCACCTCCACCTCCTGTATGGTGATTCCATGGTTTTCTCTCAAAGCGCGCTGTTGGTTCAAGCGTTTCAAACTGGGTAATGATTCGGTCTCTGAGTCCTTTTAAGTAATCTACGATCTCTTGTTTCATAAAAATCTGTCCATCGGGTAAAAGTTACGACATGCATTCACAACATATTCTCATTTTAGGCGCTGGAATTTCTGGACTTAGTTGCGCTTGGTATCTTTCTCGAAAGTATCCGGGAATCAGAATCACCATCCTCGAAAAAAATGCTCGGGCAGGGGGATGGATTCAAACGGATCATACGACAGGATTTCATTTTGAAAAAGGGCCGCGCGCTTTTATGGCAAAAAAAGCGGCTTCGATTATGCAGCTCATGGATGAGCTTAAGATGGCGCAAGATGTGGTTTGGACGGAAGGTTCCAAACATCATCGCTATCTTTGGTATCAAGAACAGTTGCATCAGTTTCCAAGTAGCCTTCTTGGATTTTTCACTTCCCCATTGACGCGCGGTCTCATTCCCTCGCTGCTTGCCGAATGGAGCCGTCCTGGATATCAGGGGGATGAAACCGTATGGGCTTTTGCAACGCGCCGTTTTGGGCGCAAGGTTGCCGATCGCTTATTCGATCCTCTTGTGGTAGGAATTTTCGGAGGAGATGCGCGGCAGATTTCGATTCAAGCGTGCTTCCCTTTGCTTAAGCAATGGGAAGAGGAGTATGGCTCGGTGACAAAAGGGCTGTTTCATCTCTTGGCCGCCAAACGGAGGCAATCCCGTTTTAGCAAGCAAATTCCTGAAATGCCTCTTTCTGCATTTTTCTCTTTTCGCACTGGGATGAAAGCCCTGATTGATCAATTGACAGCGCAAGTTCCCGCTGAAATTGTCTACGGTAGCGAAGTGAACATTGTGCAACTCGACGGGAAAAACTGGATTGTGGGTTCTCAAGAAAAAACATGGAAAGCTGATGCGATTGTTTCTGCATTGCCGGCAGCTCAAACTGCGCGCTTATTTGACCCTATTATCCCAGAATTAACCCAAGTGCTTCGTCAGATTGACTCACTTGGGTTTACTCTGATTAGTGCCGGTTATAAGCAGAGCATCCTTCCTTTGGAGGGATTTGGGTATTTAACTCAAACAACCTCGCAAGAGGCGATTTTAGGGGCTGTATTTGATTCTTCAGTGTTTCCAGAGCATAACCATCTTGAGCAAGAAACCCGCATCACAATGAAGCTTGCTGATCGGGGGATTTCTGATGAAGAGGCGACACGGCTTGGTTTAGAGGGCATCCGCAAACATATGGGATTAAGTGCTACACCAGATGTTCTTTCAATAACGCGGGCGAAATTAGCCATTCCCCAATATGGACCTTCTCACTTAGAAAAAATGGCTAAGGTGCAAGAGGCGCTTGTTCAAAAGCTTCCTTCTTGTCGCTTTGTTGGGAATTATCTGGGAGGGGTAGCTGTTGATCAATGCATTGCACATGCGAAAAAAGTTGTAGACGAATGGACACTGACTTGAGAGGAGAAAAGGATGGCAGCACCAATAGGCACAAGAGCTTTGATCGCTCCAGAGTTTCAGGAGATTCAGAATGTAGATCAAACAAAAAATCCAGCAGTGATGTATTATGCAGTGCTCAATTACCTTCGATCACATCCAGAGTTTGATATTGCAAAGTTAGAAAGTTTATTAAGGCGACATCAGTGTTTTACCTATTTAATGGCTCATTTTCCTTCACAAGGTCAATTAGGAAAAGCTGAATGGCCACCAGGACACGAAAAGAAGTATCATTTGTATCTTTATGTTGATGCACTTGAAAGGCGAAAGGATCTCTTACGTTTTGTGACGCCAGCTTCAAAGGTGGAACAAAAGCAAAAATTACGTGCGTGCGGGCTTTCCCTATATCACTTGAGAGATGACGCATCGGATGTTCCCCATTCATTTGTTGGGGTGTTGCAACATTGCTTGAAACAATGTGAGGCAGTTAAAAATTTTTACTTAAATAGCGACGATCCAGGGAAAGTGATTGCTCCTGGAGAATCATTGCATTCTGAATTTAAAATGGTTGAAGAGCTGCTAGATCAGGGAATTTTCTATGTTCCCACGCTTTCTTCAGATGGCATATTTAATGGAATTTGGACGGTACCGCGGGAAGAATTGATGGAGGGCATTGAAATGCTCGGAAGCGAGTACAGCAGCATCAAAGAGGTTCTTTTGGAGTTTGCCTCTTGGCCCAAGAGCTTTCGACATGAACTGTGTTTTTTTTCATTTACCGGAGGGTCAATTCGCTTCGATCTTTCAGTGCAACGGTTTATTTATGGCATGTTTGAAGATTGTTTAAAACTATTGAATTGTAATGGTTTAAGAGAGATTAAGTTTGATATTGATTTCTTTTAAAAATAAGTGTACAATTAATACAAGTTAACAATTATATTAATTTGGTAATTGAAATGTGCGCTTCTAGTTCAGTAATTAATCAGGACTTCTTGTCGTTTTCCCAGGCTTTTCCAGGAGGAGAGGGGGCTCCATTGCCCTCTTCAGAGGGTGAGGCATTCTTCTCTATTTATCAGAAGGCATTATCCTTTGGGCTTGTCAGCTCTAATAAGGACTCTTCCTCGCCGTGTAAGCGAAGTCTTCAGCTCTGTGCACTTCGCGCTTCCACACATCCCAATCTATCCGCTCAACAGAAAGAGCTTGTAAACCATGTGTTCAAATGGTCATTCAATTTTACTCGAGAAAGCTCTCTTTTTCAATATCGTCAAGTAACTATTGGATCTGAGCAGATTCAGATGACGATACATGAGATTAACAATTTGTTATTTCCTGCAATGTTTCAAGATCCTGTCTATTCTGTTGAAGCTTTTGAACACACCGCTCTTGAGATCATTAAATGGGGTGTTGGTAACTGTTGGGAATATTCTTGTTTGATTTATGTGCTATTAATGGAACTAAAACACACTCCTCCCGTACCGATGGAAATAATCAGGATTACCAGTTCATGGGATGCGGTGACATCAGATGTTGTTAGCCATGTATTTATTTTAGTTGGACGAGATCCGATGAGTGACTTGAAAAATCCGAGTTCGTGGGGGCCAAATGCATGGATCATTGATCCTTGGTGGGAAAAATTTGGAGCGATTACAAAGTATCAAGATGTTATGGAGCGGCATGCAGAGCACATGCATATTCTATTCTCTGGCGAGGTGGGTCAAGGTCATTCTGCTTCTTGGCCAGAGCTTTTTCCTCAAGGGAAATTAATGGATTATATCCCTCCTAAGAAGGAGGAGGAACAGATTCCTTGGGCTTTGGAAAAAAGTCAGGAAGTGCTTTTGTTTGCTCAAAAGACAATAGATGAGCTTAAAGCCTTGGGCCAGAGGTGCGCGAGCCTCAACACTTTAAAACCTTGGTTGTTGAATCAGAAAAAATTAAAGCTTCCAACTGAGATGAAGATTCAACTCTTCTCTGCGCTTGTTCCCGTTTTCAAATCTCTTGCTAGTGGGTTTTGGGCTGGTCAGTTATTTAGTACTGAGGACTTTTGGCGTCTTTGGAATGATCCTGATATTCAAAGATGGGTATGCGTAGAGGATATGGAACCCCATTCAGATCAGATTTCTTTAAAAACAGCGTTTGAGCTCTTTCAAACCGCATTTAAAACGGAGGCCAGTCTATTGTGTAATGAGTTTTGGGTAAAGAACCTGCCGCTTAGGATACTTCTTGAGTCAAAAGGGTTTCAATTTTCAATGGAGATGTTCAATGTTTATAGAGTGCGGCAATTCACTGAGCAGCTTCAAGCTTGTGTTGGCCTTGACAGTTTATAGTACTTCCGGTTCAAAGGCATCCAGAATACCTGCAAAGTTGAATAAAGAAAAAATAACAGGATAATAGGATGGCAGGATAAGGAAAATTACCCATGCTTTTTCTATCCTACCATCCTATTATCCTGTTATTTTTTTGATTCTAATTTAGGGAGCCTTTGAACCGGAAGGGGTATAGTTTTCATTGAGTTCTCTTATCAAAGAGCTTAAGTTTTCAATAAGATAAAGGGGACAATTGAGGATATCTCCATTTTTGATTAAATTCATTGGGGAGCAGCGAATGAGTAGTTGTGGTTGATAGAGATCAGCGTAGACTTTAAGGCTTTTTTTCTTTTTCGAATTTCCAGATTTGACCTCGATGGGGTAGATGGCATCATCGTGCTCGATCATAAAATCTAGCTCAGCTTTGCCCTCGCTCGTCCAATAATAGAGAGGAAACTGATGGTGTGTCAGTTCCTGGGCAACAAAATTCTCAGCGATCGCTCCTCGAAACTCTTCAAAAAGCTCATTTTCATGAAGGATTGTTTTAGCGGAAAGATGGGACATTGCTCCTAATAATCCAACATCGACGAGATAGATTTTAAATGCGCTGATGTCTGCATATGCGGATAGGGGGATTTTAGGGGTGCTAATCAATGGAACTTTATAGATGAGTCCTGCTTCGATGAGCCATTGCAGAGCCCCTTCAAATTCCTTGGCTCTTCCCCCTTCTCGGACTGCAGAATAGATAAACTTTTTATTCTCTTTAGCAAGCTGGTTAGGAATAGAGCCCCAGACTTGATTGATTCTCATAATATGTTCTTTCGGAGCATGCTTGGCAAAATCTAGGCTGTAGGCGTTGAGAATTGCCGTTTGAATTTCACGAACTTTGGAAACATTATGAGAGTCAACGTATTCAGCAACAGCCTCAGGCATTCCTCCTACAAACAGATACTCTTTGAAGTAGATCAGTAATTTTTCATGTAGATTGGCAGGAAGAGGCGCGCTTTGGGTGTGCTCAGCGATTAAGTTTTTCAGTCGAGGCTCTTGAGATGCTTCGAGAAATTCAGAGAAGCTCAAGGGGTAAAGTGTTAAAAATTGAACCTTCCCAACAGGAAATCCTTTAACGTGAGCTAATTTCACTCCAAGGAGAGATCCTGCTGCAATAATGTGTTGTTTTGGCGCATTTTCGTAGAAATACTTAAGGCTGTTAAGTGCATTGGGGCATTCTTGGATCTCATCGAAAATTAGAAGGGTTTTTCCCTCAGTAATTTCGGCATTCATTTCAATTGTCAAAGCTTTTAAAATGATTTTGGGATCCAAGCTGGCATCAAATAGTTTGCAGAGGCGGGGATTGTCTTCAAAATTCAGATAAATGGTGTTGTCATATTCTTGAGCGCCGAATTGCTTTAAGACAAATGTCTTGCCTACTTGCCTAGCTCCCATCAGGATCAAGGGCTTTCTTTTGGGCTGCCCTTTCCAGGTGAGAAGGTTTTTTGTAATCGTTCGTTTCATAACTCCATTTTACATCGAGTTTACATTTATTGGTTCCAAAAAGTGTTGAGATTCACATTTTTTCGTTCCAAAAAGTGTGGTGAAATTTGCAAGTCTTTGGTTTTTAGTGATTTAGGAAATGATTAATCTCGATAGATCACAGGATTGAGAGAGTCATTAAGGCTATCGCCAAAGACATACCCGAGCCGTTTAAAGGCGTGGGTGTGAGGGTCCTTCTTGTCTAGGTGATAGATCGCCTGTTTCGGAGCGTAGACAATGAGAAGGCACTTGAGGTTGTTAAGTGCAAAGACCTGATCCCAATGGAGGAGAAAGTCGGAAGAGAGGAAGACGACATGTCCAGCTTTTGAAGGGATTGGGCATTGAGATTGATCGATCTCTTGCGCAATCGGTTCATCGGAGAGCCGGATGAGGCACGCTCCTGCGATCGGTTTAACGCAGCTGATTTGCGCAATCGAAAGGATTTGGGTCAGCGGAGCTTGAGTGCCATCTGTGGAAAGGAATTGGTCATAAGCGATGCGCAAGAAATGGCTTTTGAAAAGGGAGGCACCGATGCGTGCGAGAGAAGATTTAAACACCGTTTTTTTGATCTGAGGATTTTCTCGCCAGAGATCATATCCCTCTTGGAAATGCTCAAGAGCAGTTGCTTTCCCTACGTGCTTATGTAAACGCTTGGCCAACGTAGCTTCAATTTCTTGTTGCAATAAGGTCACATGCTCTTCAGATAAGAGTTCTCCACACTCAAGATAGCGATGCTTTGAGAAGAAGGTGCGATGTTCTAAGGAAGCCGTAAAGCGCATATCCGATCCAGTGCAGTTTGAATTGTGTCCGGGGTTGCAAAAGCGGAGAGGCGGACGTAACCCTCTCCATGGGATCCAAAGCCTCTTCCAGGAATGGAGATAAGGTGGCATTGATCAAGTAAGAGATCGAAGAATTCCCAAGATGTTAACTTTTTCGGTGTTTTCCACCAAAGATAAGGGGAATCTGTTCCTCCATAGCAGGTGTAGTCTAATGCGTGAAGTCCCTCTTTTAATTTTCGAGCGGAGTCGAGATAGGTGGCGATCTGCGCTCTTGTTTCTCGCTTGCCCGCTTCAGAAAAAACGGCTTCCGCTCCCCGTTGAATCGGATAAGAGGTCCCATTAAATTTTACCGATTGCCGCTGATTCCAAAGCGGATGTAGAGAAACTTGTTTGCCTCCTAGACGAGCTTTGAGTGTTTTGGGCAGGACTGTATAAGCGCAGCGCAAGCCAGTGAACCCCGCCATTTTAGAAAAGCTGCGGAATTCAATGGCGCACTCTTTTGCACCTTCAATCTCATAAATGCTGCGAGGAACATCGGGAGAGGTAATGAACGCATCATAAGCATGGTCAAATAAGAGGATCGCACCTTCCTTATGGGCATAGGCTACCCATTCTGCTAAGCGGGCCCGAGTGAATGCTACACCGGTTGGGTTGCTCGGCGAACAGAGATAGACTAAGTCACAATGGGTCTCTGGAGGAGAGGGGCAAAATCCATTTGCTTCCGTACAGGGAACAAAAACGATGTTTGTTTTTCCAGCCATGAGGACAGAATCGAGATAGGCAGGATAGGTTGGATCGAGAAGGGCTACCGTCGAAGAGGAGATAAAGAGTTCTTGAATATTGGCTGTATCGCTGCCGGTTCCCTCTGAAATAAAGATTTCATCAGGAGTGATGCCCAAGTGGGCAAAGGCGTTTTGAGCAATAGCTTCACGTAAAAAGAGGTATCCATTGGAAGGGCCATAACCTTTCAGCCCATGGGAGTGGCCCATCTCTTGGGTAGCTGTGCAAATAGCGCTCCGGATCGTCTCAGAAACAGGCAAGCAAATATCTCCCACTCCCAAATTGAGAATCGATGCTTCAGGCAGGCGAGTTTTGAGTTCTGCCAGCTTCTGGTCAATCACAGGAAAGATGTATTCCCGATGTTGCTGTTGAAAGTAGGGGATAATTGTGGCCATAGATGGGGAGTATCGCTTGAATCTACATAAAAGTAAACCTGAGAAAAAGGGATAAATTCACATTTATATACTGCGTCCACTTGAAAGTTAGACAAATTTCAAACTCAGCGCTTCCATTT
>CAYWSY010000066.1:0-11379 GCA_964461105.1 uncultured bacterium | reverse complement strand
CGCTGACCACCCTGGTAGGGGCTGCTCTCAAATTTGATTTACGCAACAAGGCCGTATATTCACCTTTTTAAGGGGAAAAGGTAAAAAACGCGCATGTTAATAGATTTTTCCAGGGATCAAATTGATACTTTGTTATCCAAAGAAGAAATAAATAAGATTAATGCTTATTGGCGAGCAGCTAATTATCTTTCGGTAGGTCAAATATACCTATTAAAAAATCCTCTACTTCGAGAGTCCTTAAAACTTGAACACATCAAACCTCGACTCTTAGGCCATTGGGGAACAACACCAGGCGTTAATTTCATTTATGCTCATATGAACCGAATGATCAGAAATTCTGATCTTAACGTTATCTTTATGTTAGGGCCTGGCCACGGAGCACCTGGACTCATTGCAAACACGTATCTTGAAGGAACATACAGTGAATTCTATCCTCATATCACTCAAGATATCAAAGGGATGCAACGTTTATTTAAGCAGTTTTCCTTCCCAGGAGGCATTCCTAGTCATGCCGCGCCAGAAACACCTGGATCCATTCATGAAGGAGGGGAGCTGGGTTATGTAGTCAGTCATGCTTATGGGGCTGTTCTAGATAATTCTAATCTCATTGCCTGCTGCGTTGTAGGAGATGGAGAAGCAGAGACAGGACCGCTTGCCTGCAGTTGGCATTCTAATAAATTTATCAATCCTATCCATGATGGAGCTGTCCTCCCCATCCTACACCTGAATGGCTATAAAATAGCCAACCCTACATACCTTTCGCGAATCAGTCATGAAGAATTGCAGAGTCTTTTTGTTGGATATGGATATAAACCTTATTTTGTAGAAGGATCGGATCCTGAAACAATGCACCAGTTGATGGCCAAAACACTAGATATCGTCATTAATGAAATCCTAGATATTCAAACAAAGGCCCGTAAAAAAAGGAATGCTGAACGTCCACAATGGCCCATGATTATCTTAAGAACTCCTAAAGGATGGACTGGCCCTAAAGAGGTCGATGGGGAAAAAACAGAAAATAGCTGGCGATCACACCAAGTTCCTTTAACTGGTTTTCAATCCAACCCTCAGCATTTACAACTCCTTGAATCATGGCTTAAAAGTTATCGACCTGAAGAACTATTTGATGAAAGTGGAAAATTAAAGCCTGAACTTCAAGACATAGCGCCGAAGGGAAATAGGCGCATGGGAGCAAATCCTCACGCAAATGGAGGGATATTGCTTCAAGAATTAAAATGCCCTGATCTAAAGGATTATGCAGTTAAAATAGAATCCCCGGGGAAAGTAGTCACCGAATCAGCGAGAATTCTTGGCGGATACCTAAGAGATATCATGAAGCTCAATCCCGAAAGTAAAAACTTTCGAGTTTTTGGTCCCGATGAGACTGCTTCAAATAGACTAGGAGCTTTATTTGAAGTCACAAACCGGTCTTTTAATGCCACAATCCTTCCTTCTGACGACCATCTTTCTGCTGATGGGCGTGTCATGGAAGTGCTCAGTGAACATCTCTGCCAAGGCTGGCTAGAAGGATACCTTTTGACAGGAAGACATGGTTTTTTCTCCTGTTATGAGGCATTTATTCATATTGTCGATTCGATGTTTAATCAATATGCAAAATGGCTAAAAGTATCACGTCATATTCCCTGGAGAAAACCGATCGCTTCTCTTAATTATTTATTAACATCTCACGTCTGGAGACAAGACCATAATGGGTTTTCTCACCAAGACCCCGGATTTATTGATATTGTAGTTAATAAGAAAGCTGAAGTTATTCGGGTGTATTATCCTCCAGACGCCAACACATTGTTATCCGTAGCAGATCACTGTCTCAAATCGCGCAATTATGTAAACGTGATTGTCGCAGGCAAGCAACCCGCTTTGCAGTATCTGAGCATGGAAGAAGCCATTATACATTGCACAAAAGGGCTAGGGATTTGGGATTGGGCGAGTAATGATAAGGGGCAAGACCCTGATGTCGTCATGGCATGCGCAGGAGATGTCCCTACATTGGAAACACTTGCAGCGGTAGATGTTTTACGGAATATGCTTCCCTCACTTAAAATCCGAGTTGTCAATGTTGTCGATCTCATGGTACTGCAACCTAAAAGCGAACACCCTCATGGGCTCTCTGATGAAGAATTTGATGCTATCTTCACTACGGATAGACCCATTATTTTCGCACATCATGGCTACCCTTGGATCATTCATCGACTTACCTATCGCCGAACAAACCACAAAAATCTCCATGTCCGAGGGTTCAAAGAAGAAGGAACAACGACAACCCCTTTTGACATGGCAGTATTAAATGATTTAGATCGATTTAATCTTGCCAAAGACACCATCGATCGAATTTCCATAGATCCTGAGGCAAAAGCCAATATCAAAGATGTTCTCAATGAAAAACTTAGATTTCACAAAGAATACATCCAGGAACATGGTGAAGACATTCCTGAAGTGCTCAACTGGAAATGGCCTTATTGAATGAAAAAACAACTTATCCAAGTCCTCAATATTGGAAGTTCATCGTTAAAGGTCACTCTTTTTTGCATTGATAATCTTGAGCGTATCCTCGACGCTCAGTGCAAAAACATCCATGCATCTACCTCGCAAATCGAGATTGTTGTGTTTAAAGAAAAGAAAACACATATCAAGCATCTTGTAGGGGGAGAAATCGATAAAATTTTTCTACTTCTCATGAAAGAAATAGAGAAGCTTATCGACCCTCATCTTTTCTCTACCATTGGAATAGGTCATCGGTTCATCCATGGAGGAGACAAATACACATCCAGTACGATCATCACTCCTTCTTCTTTCAAAGAGCTAGAAAAACTAAAAGACTTGGCTCCTCTTCACAACCCTGAAAATCCTTGTGTCGCTGGTTCGATTCCAGTTCTGGCCAAACCTTTCTCTTGCCGGAGAAAACGGAAATCCAACGGAGTTGGCAATTTCTCTTAATCACCCAAAACAGATCTTCAAAAACATTCTTGAAGATCGCTTTGGAGTGTCGGTTCCGTTGAATCTACGGTAATCAGTATTTGCACTCCTTTTAAGTAACTGTAAATCAAGCGATAAGATCGATTGGTCAGAGGACTATCCGTCTTCTATTCGCTTGCAGGGAGTTAAAATGGGTTATATTCGAGAAACAAAACTTAAGAAAGGTGGCGTTCGTTATCAAGCAGAGGTTCGGTTAAAGGGACATCCTACACTTACCGCCGCCTTCGATAGAAAAACTGATGCTAAAACTTGGATTTCAAAAGTTGAAGCAGATATTCGCTGTGGGCGGCATCAACTCTACTCCGAGGGTAAACGCCATACTTTTTCAGAAGCAGTCGAGAGATACTTTAAAGAGCAAGCTGTTTCTGTTGTTAAGCGTGGCCATCTCTTATGGTGGCAAAAAGAGCTTGGAGCTCTCTTTCTTCAAGACGTTAGACCAGCTATCCTATCTGAAAAGAAGCAAAAGCTTTTGACAGAACCAACCCCAAAGGGAGTTGTTCGTAGCAAGAGCACGTGCAACCGCTATCTTGCCACTTTGAGCCATCTACTGAACCTCTGTGTAAAGCAGTGGGAATGGGCTCCTGAAAATCCTGTTCGCAGAATCTCCAGAGAAAAAGAACCCCGAGAAAGAACCCGTTTTTTAAATTCTGAGGAACTCAGCCGCTTTCTTGAAGCGTGTCGTATAAGCGATAATCCTTATCTGTTCACCTTTGTAGTCCTGCTTTTGAGCACCGGAGGTCGATACAACGAAGTTCGTTGCCTTAGGTGGACCGACGTAGATCTCCATCAGGGAAAAATCACTATCACCAAATCAAAAAACACTGATATGCGCTCGATCCCAGTTCGGGGATTAGCATTAGGGTTACTTCGAGATCTTGCGCAGCAATCCTCTTCGGTAGGCTATATATTTCCGACTGAAGAAAAATCCAAACCACTTGAGCTCAGAAGGGCATTTAGAACAGCCATTAAAAGGGCAGAATTGAAGGGATTTCGTGGGCATGATTGTCGTCATAGCTATGCAACGGCAATGCTGGCTCAAGGCTTGTCTTTAGGGGAAATAGGCCACTTATTAGGACATCGTAGCGTCTCTCAAACACGTAGGTACGCACACTTAGTCGAATCACGTTCCATTGATGCTGTATCTAGAATGACGGAGCAAGTTTTTCAAGGAGTTGAGAATGGATAATAAAGTGGATGATCTTGAGAATGTCTTAGTGGACATTCTCATCAATAATCGTGTAGATCATTCAAAAAATTGGTTAAATCTTCCTCTTAAAGAATTAATCAAGCAATTTGAGAGCTTTAGGCAAAAACGTATACAATCAGTTATTTGTGAGAAAGATCAACGAAGAAGATCTAATATTGCCAATGGATTATTCATAAATGCTTTATTGACTTTGATGAATGACAATCTTTCTCTCGAAAAAAGTAAAGGCTTAGAATTTGCAGCTCCGGAAACTTCTAATTCATTTGGTGAAGGCATCAAGAATTTTCACGCAAAGAACCTAGATAACTATGAGTTATCTCTGTGCCAAAAAACGCATTTAAACTCCCTTGCTCATCTTCTTTCATCAGTGTTGGATTTTAAAGATCAGCCCATGGAATCTGTGTATAGAAGCCTGGGAGCTAATCTTAGTTTTAATTTAATTGGTGAATGGCAGCGTCGGCATATTAAATGGCAAGCTGCTGCTCAAGTTTTTTGGCTTGATATCGAAGCGAATACTAAAGAAATCAGAAAAAAACTCTTATCAAGCCAAGAATTGGTAGATTTATTAGATTTGGGAATCCTTCCAAACGTTGATAAATCTCCTAAGGAAGATGAGGTAGAATTTAGAAATTTAGAAAAGGTTATCCGGATCGTTAATCCTAGGGGCGTAAAAAGGGGGCGCCCTAGAAAAAATGCAGTCAGCCTTCAACCTCGAGTTTTTATGCCATTAGTTTATAGTGAAGCTCATAATGAAGTTAATTGCGAAGGTTTAGAGATAGCGATAAATGTCATTGTTAAAGTTTTTAGAATCCAAAAAAAATCGATGCAAGAAATTCTTAATCATCCACTTATTGACCAATACAGATCCTTATTTTTGCGAAGCCCCTTTTTTAAAAAACTTGTTGATGAGTTGGCTGTTTCAGCATTCAAGTCCTAAAAAAATAGCAGACTTTTTGATCTGAAAAGCCTGCATTTTATCAATAGTCCATTTCGGTCATTCTAACTCCTGTTTAGGTTTTTAAGGGAAATTATCTCCGGCAAGAGAATCCTGAAAACTATTTTATAGGAGTTAGATTGATGACCACATTATTACCAGAAAAATATCTGACAAAAAAGCAGGCGGTTCAAAAATACCAATTTTTGACACCGAATATGCTGAAAAACATTCTTTCTAAAGACATCAATGGATTTAGAAGGAAGGTCGTTCACAAAGTCGGTAGACGTATTCTCTTGGATGAGCAGGCTCTGTTACAATTTCTTTCAGAAAGTCGGGAGGGATAGTTGTATGTACCAGCAAACAACAATGCCAAATTCCAATAACGCTGAAATGATGATATTGGGGTGTATGCTGACAAACACTCAATACTTGAATATCGCAGTTACGGAGCTGATGGAGACCGATTTTTACAATAGCGAACATCAAATCATCTTTTTGATTCTTAAAGAGATGAAAAAAGAGGACAAGCGAGCTGACATATATTTGGTTTGTGAAGAGCTCAAGAGAAAAAACAAGCTAACAGCCGCAGGCGGGATTGCATACATTGTCTCTCTTGCACAATACGCAGGCACTTCAGCCTATCTTGAAGAATACATTGAAGAGTTAAGAAGGCATTCTGCTCGAGGGAAATTACTGAATTTCGTTCGAGAACTCGAACAAAAAGCTCTTAACGACAGGGAAAATCCATTTGATATTGTTTCAGATGCAAAAGAAGCAATTGTTCTACTCGAAAAATATCGACCTTCTAAGGAGAAATTTCCCATTCGATTGCTGAATCAGTTTGAAAAGAACTTTTTCCTTACTGAACCGCCTAAAAAGCCGATGCTTTTGGAATGTCTCAGTGAGGATCAAAAGCCGCTAGGATTCCTTCCTAAAGGCGTTGTGGCTATGCTTGCTGGAGCAGGAGGCATTGGCAAAACTCATCTCTTGTTCCAATTGGCAATATCCATTGCCACTGATACCCCTTTTATCAATAAGTTTACGCCAACAAGATGGTGTGGAGAAGGCAAAAAAGGAAATGTTTTTATAGGGCTGGGAGAGAATCAGTATGAGGACATCCATCGCCTCCTTTATAAATCGGCGAAAAGATTCCGAGATAGTCAACCTGATCTCCTAGTAGAAGCAAGCAGTCGTATTGCAGTCTTTTCATTTTGCGGACAGCAAGCGGCATTCATCGAGAGTAAAAAACCCAGTCGCTATTTCCAAGACTTGAAAACTCGGTTAGCAGAAGTTGCGCCTCCTGGTGGATGGTCGTTAATCATTTTAGATCCTGTGTCTAGATTACTGGGCGCTGATGCAGAGACAGACAACGCGAGCGCTACGCAATTCATTTCATTGCTCGAAGAGCTAACAATAGAAATTCCAGGCAATCCCACCGTTTTTTTTGCTCATCACGTCAACAAAGCTTCACTATCTCAGACTACACAAGATCAATCTGCTGCAAGAGGCTCATCTGCTTTGACTGACGGCGTAAGATGGCAAATGAATCTTGCACAAAGCACAAATGAGAAAGGAGCGCCTCTTAAAGACGCTGGTGTGACCTTAAAAATGACTAAATCCAACTTTACAATGATTTTTCCTGAGATACGCCTGCAAAAAGACGGAGATGGATGCCTTATTTCGCAAAGAGCGAGTGAAACTGCAAAAAAACTGTTCTAGTGTTTCTTAAAATTGCGTGGGGTTTCAAGAATGAATAAAAAAGAACTTAAGAAGCAGCATAAAGTTCGCCATTCTGGTCACTTGGTTGACCAAAAATTGAAACCTAGCGATTCATTAGGAGATCCTAATTTTCTAACCACTCTATCTAGTGAAACTCAGGAAAAAATTCACCTTTGCCCTATAGAGAATGTCCGAGCTGAAGGAATTAGGCTTACTCCTTCTCAAGATAAATTGCTGAATGCTCTTTTCAAGCTGCTCCATGATAAAAGTGAAAATAGAAACACACAATCAGAAAGCTTCTATGGAGGGAACTTTGAAAAAGAAATGGTTCAATATGGTGGCAAGGGGCAGATAGCCTGTTCGCCTAAAATAAGGGTCTTCCCATCAGAGCTATATAAGTCTTATATGGATAATGATGATTATTCTGGCGCTGACATTAAGTTTATTAAAAGGGTTTTAAGAGACACTGAATCACAAAAGTTCTTGATTATTTACGACAGAAAAAGAGAGATAAAAACTGAAAAAGGAAGGAAAGAAATACTTACTGATCGAATAGAAGAATTTCAAAGTTTATTTAAAATCATAAGTTTTTTCGAAGGATTGACTGAAGAGGAAGTCCAAACATTAGACCAGGGTGATGAGTCATTAAGAGAAAGGCGAGGCGAGTTGATCATCGCCTTAAACCCTCTTCTTACAGATCAAATAAACTCAAAGTATGTGGAATACCCTTCAGATATCAACAAACGAACAGTAATTGCCGCAGGCGGGCATAGGTTAGTAACAGAAAGCATGATCGCTCTCAGAGATTATATGTTGCGGGAGCTGAGTGGCCGACGTTTCCATCCCGAGATCAATGAGGAAAAGTTGTTTTTGATCTTGAAGCTAGAGAAATATCTTAAGTCTAAGAGAAAAAAACTGATCCAACAAAGGACAGAAGATGCAATTCAGTTTACCAAAAATTTGGGACTGGTTGAGGACTGCGAACGCATTATAGGGGCTTCAGGACAATGGAAATACGTTTTTCATTTGAGCAAGGGATTTTCATAGAGAATTCAAAAAAGTTCTTACCGTTATCCTTTGCAGTATTTACCGTTATGTAATGCAGAAAAAGCCCTTTTTTACCGTTATGCGTTGCAGCAAATACCGTTATCCAATGCAGTGTTTTCAGAGAGAAAAATTGTGCATGAGATCTTATGAGATCTCTATGAGATTCATAAGATGAGTCTTTCGCCTAGAGGTGCGAAAGACTCTTTCTAAGTGTTGCGCACTAACAATCAATTTTCCCTTTAGATTCTAAATAAAATAGTATATACATCGATCATACGTAATTGAATTTCTATTACTTAAATAAACAAAGGCTTTACTTCATGTCAAATGTATGCCCATCTCAAGTCGCTATAGAAACCTTCGTTACAGCGTTGAGATCAAAAAACAGGAATAGAGCGATCCAATATCTCAAATTAACGAAGGAAATGCGGTTTAATGACTTATCTGGGAGATGGACTACTCTCGTAGAAGGTGCCATCGGATACGTTTTAGATGAGGAAGAGATCATTATTCTTCCTGGCGCAACCTGGGAAAAAAAGCAAAAGATGCTGGAGGAGATGATGACTGTTTATGACAAGGGACAAATCTATGCTTTGGTTGGTGGATACCCTTGCGCTCTGGGAAAAAACGAATATGCGAAATTAGATACCCCTCCCTTTCATTGCATTGGAGAACTTATTTAGGAAAACCTATGCCAGCGCCAAAAAATCACAAACCATACCCAGGATGCGAAAGAGGTGGTCGACCTATAAAATACACCATTGCATTCATAGAAGCTGAGGCTGATGCATTTGAAGCTTGGATGCAGAAAGAGGATAGCCTTTGGTACAAAGATTTTGCTCTTGAGCGAGGGTATTTACCCGATCAGCTTTCCGAGTGGGCTAAGGCCAACGAAAAGTTTTCCCGTGTTTATAGAAAGTCTCAGGAATGGCAACAATCCAAGCTTGTGAAAGGAGGGCTCCTCAACCAATTCAATGCTGGATTCACTAAATTTGTTATGGGAAACACTTGTGGATGGTCAGATAAACAGCAGATCGGAGGCGACGTTGCAAATCCGCTTTCATTCCTTCTCCAAAGAGTTGATGGTTCTTCCAAGGATTTAGTGGATGGGTGAAGATACGCTTACAAAAGCAGAAAAACTATTAGCAGATCCTCTGTGGCGTTTGAACAATCTCTATTGGATCATCGATAAGTCGGGGAATAAGGTTCTTTTTCAACTCAACTGGGCTCAGGAACAGCTTTATAAGGAAATGTGGTATTGCAATCTCATTCTCAAAGCTCGTCAGACGGGCATATCAACGTTTGTTTGCCTCCTCTTTCTGGACCGTTGTCTTTTCAACAGCAACCTTCATGCTGGAATAATCGCCCATACCCGTGAGGACGCCGAAGTTATGTTTCGCAGAGTAAAGTTTGCTTACGATAGTCTCTCAGCAGAATTGAAAGCTCTGATAAGCGTGAATACAGACAATGCACGGGAATTGCAGCTTAGCAATGGTTCAACTTTGCGTGTAGGGACATCTATGCGATCAAGTACTCTTCAACTGCTCCACATTAGCGAATTTGGAAAAATATGTGCTAAGTTTCCAGACAAGGCTCGTGAGATTGTTACAGGTTCTTTAAATGCGCTTGCACCTGGTCAGTATGTTTTTATCGAAAGTACGGCAGAAGGACGTGAGGGATATTTTTATCAGATGTGTAAAGAGGCGCAGGCCGCCCAAGATTCGAAGAAGAAATTAACCCAATTAGACTTCCGTTTTCACTTTTTCCCTTGGCATGCCCATAAAGGCTATAGAATCGACTCAAGTAACGTGGCAGTACCTGAGCATTGCTCGAGCTATTTCAGTGCAATGGAGAGTATCATAAACAGTCAATTAGATGAGGAGCAGAAAGCTTGGTACGTCAAACGAGCATTAACTCAGGGGGAGGACATGAAACGAGAATTTCCAAGCACTCCTGATGAAGCTTTTGAAGCCTCCAACGAAGGTTTGTATTATGGTAAGCAGATTGTTGAAGCCAGACAACAAGGTCGCATCCGAAACGTTTACTATGATGCCAACGTACCAGTTCATACAGCATGGGATCTTGGCTATAACGATTCAACAGCCATCTGGCTCTTTCAACAATGTGGCCAGGAGATTCATGTTTTAGAATACTACGAAAATAGTGGAGAAGCTTTAACCCATTACCTCCAGTATCTCAAAAGCAAGCCTTATACCTACGGTAAGCATCTTGTACCTCATGATGCGGCAGTTCATGAATACAGCACGGGATTGTCAAGAGTAGAGGTAGCTAGAAATCATGGAACCCATTTCACAGTGGTTTCAGACATAGGAATAAATGAAGGCATAGACGCTGTTCGCAACATTCTCAATCGCTGCTGGTTTGATGAAGCAAAATGCTCTCAGGGGGTCACAGCTCTAGAAAGCTATAAGAAAGAATGGAATGACCGTCACGGATGCTGGTCTAGCTTGCCACTTCATAACTTTGCTAGTCATGGGGCAGATGCATTTCGGATGATGGCAGTTGGCCTTGGTAAGCTAGAAAGTAAAGGATTGACCGCAACAGAATGGAGTCAGCTTCGAGCTGCTTATATGTAAAACAGCCCAATCTATAGGACCCCCTTCCCAAAGAGAGAGGGGGGCGGTGGTTGCTTATTTATAAGTTTTGATCAGCAAATATTCTCATTGCCTGTGTCATAAACTCGGCCAGCTGCGAATGAAATGGATCTAGCTGTTTTCTGAATTCAGGGTGCTCTTTATACAGTTGTGCCATTGCTGTATACACCTCTTGAGTAGCATTTTGAAGCTGGTCTGTAGCCGCATGGTGTTTTTTAATGATCCGTTGTACTTCAGCGGAAGCGGGATCTCGCTTTCTTTCAATGCAATGAACAAGCTCTCTAAAAATGGTATGAGCTGTTTCGGTAGTCTTCTCATAGAACGCTTTTCCTCGTTTTTCAACATCTTGGACATTCTTCGTAGGATTTCTAACGCTTTTCCCAACGATTTCTTCAGCAGCAAAATAAGACGTACCTTCTTTTGCTTTTTTCACGAGGGTGATATTGAAACCATCGAAGATCTCTTTGTCTTTCATTTTTTTCTTTCCTTTTAGGTGTTTGATCGTTTTATCGATGGTCTTAAGTAGCTGCCCTATTTTCTCCCGTTCTTGGTTCAAAGATTTTCTGTGAGAATAAAGAGCCGAAAGCTGGTCGAAGTCATCTCGTCCCAGAACCTTTTGGATCTGTTTTAGCGAAAAACCAAGCTCCTTAAAAAATAAGATTTGCTGAAGCTGTAACAGCTCTCTTTCTTCGTAGTATCGGTAGCCATTAGAACCATGATAGGCTGGTTTTAGTAGGCCGATTTCTTCATAGAAATGAAGAGTGCGTACTGTCACCCCAGAAAGTTCACTTAGTTTTTTAACTGTATAAGCCATCGATTTCCTCATCCTCTAATATCCCTTTGATTTTAAAGGATGCGCC
>CAYWSY010000065.1:0-11732 GCA_964461105.1 uncultured bacterium | reverse complement strand
AATTCAACTGCGGGAGCTTTCAATTCAGTCCTTTAGGGTGCCTTTGAACCGGAAGCGGTATAAATCTATTACATCCCTGCAGAACGACGGACGCGATTCATCAATCCCTCATCACCTTGGATCTTCTCATCACAATAGATAAGAATCTCATTGTACCCTTGTGCATCTGCATCCCTCAGAGCACGATAAAATTCAGCGGCAGATAAAGGAATATAATCTTGTCCAAGTTCGGGATTTACGCGACTTAAAACAAGCTGCCGTTTTCCGTTCGTATTTAGAGTGGCTTCGACCATCAATTCCAAACGATCAAAAAACCGCACGCGCGCTTCAGGAGCATAATGCTTATATTTCATACCTGGAGAGGAAGCTGATCCTTGACAAGCCTCTGTAGCAACCAGTACCTCCTCCCCCAACACTTTAGCAATTTGATCTCGAGCAATCGAACCTGGACGTAAAATCACAGGCTTGGGCCCAAGTAAACTCACAACAGTTGATTCGATTCCATATTCCGTCTTGCCCCCATCGAGGATTGCTGCGATCTTTCCATCAAAATCAAAACGGACATGAGTACTTTCAGTCGCACTTGGCTTTCCCGAAAGATTCGCTGAAGGAGCCACAATAGGCACTCCCACAAGATCGATGAGCTCACGGGCCAATGAATGTGCAGGCATCCGGAGCGCAATGGTATCAAGTCCTGCGGAAACAAGTGGTGGAACATCCTGATGACGTTTGAGTACAACTGTGAGAGGCCCTGGAAAAAAAGTAGTGGCAAGCCGATAAAATTGCTCAGGAATCTCTCTTGCAATTTGATGCACTTGATCCAAATGACTGATATGGGCAATTAACGGATTGTCACTAGGACGTCCTTTTGCTACAAAAATCTCTTTAACCGCTTCTTCTAAAAAGATAGGAGCCCCAAGACCATACACCGTTTCGGTGGGAAAAGCGACAAGCCTTCCAGCACGAAGAAGGCGCGCAGCCTCCCCAATTTGAGAGGGGTTTAAAAGAATAGTCGGTTCTGTTTGCATGGGAATGCAGTATATAGTGCTTCTGGTTGAAAGTCACCCTAAATTAGAATCAAAAAAATAACAGGATAATAGGATGGTAGGATAGAAAAAGCATGGGTAATTTTCCTTATCCTGCCATCCTATTATCCTGTTATTTTTTCTTTATTCAACTTTGCAGGTATTCTGGGTGCCTTTGAACCGGAAGGAGTATAGATAAAATCGGAAAATTGTCAATGAACACAGAGCTTAAAATTTAAAATTTACATGCGTACAAATCTATCTATCCCTATAATCTAAACAAATGACTTAAATGAGGACTTCAATGAAGGTAACAGCAACGATCGTATGCGCATATGGACTCATTCTTCTTATCGGCGGCTGGATGGGCCATGCGACCTCCGGCAGCATGCCATCCCTGATCTGTGGAGCTATCTTTGGCATACTCATGCTACTTTGCTCCTGGGGCATTGCCACAGGAAAGACATTTGCTGGAATTGCGGCCCTCGTTCTGACATTTATTCTCGATGGGTTTTTTACCTTCCGCTTTGCCAAAACACTCAAATTCTTTCCTGCTGGGTTGATGAGTTTGCTCAGCTTAGCAGTTCTTATTGTCATCGCTCTAAAAATCAAAAAAACCAAAAAACTCCGTTAGGACATGATGAATCGCACTTTATGGGCTTGTATCATTGCACTTGGGCTGATCAGTCTTGCTCACTCAACAGAATACCAAGCAAAAGACTACTCTACATTAATTGGGATGCCCGGCTTTTCCGAGCAGCAACTTAAAATGCACTTTCAGCTCTATCAAGGCTACGTTAAAAATACGAACCTCCTTCTTGCTCGCATGAAAGAGCTCGAACTCCAAAACCGGGATCAGACGATCGATTATGCCGCTTTAAAACGACGCCTAGGATGGGAATGGGATGGGATGCGTTTGCATGAGCTCTATTTTGAGAATTTGGGTGGACATGACCCATTGGAAAAAACGAGCTCTTTAAATCAGGTCCTTACAAAAGAATTCGGCTCATTTGAAGCATGGAAAAAAAACTTCATCGCAACTGGGATGATCCGCGGGATTGGCTGGAGCGTTCTTTACAGGGACCGGCAAACCGGCAAGGTGTTTAATGTCTGGATCAATGAACACGACTTGGGTCATTTGGCAGGTGGCGACCCTTTGCTTGTGATGGATGTCTTTGAACATGCTTACATCACCCAGTATGGCCTTGACCGGGGGCGTTATATCAACGCCTTTTTCGATAATGTCAATTGGGAAAAGGTCTTAAAAAGATACAATGATTCTGTGAAAACCTCCTCAATGCAATGAGCCATTTCCCTCCTTCAATCCCCCTTCCTGACAGTGTTCATCAGATACGTTTAAAAAGACGCAAAGAAATGATGAAAACAGCCCGTAGGGGGGTCTACCTGCGTGGTGCAATCATTATCGCCGAACTCTGCGGATTCTTTTTCCTGGGTAGTTCGGCCCTTCTAGTTGATGCGCTCTCTAGTATTGCAGATGTCGCAGCAAGCCTGTTTTTAATCTTATGCATCCGCTTTGCCGATAAACCCCCAGATGAAAACCACCCATTCGGTCACGGAAGGTTCGAGCCGATTGCCGGCTTGCAGCTCGGAATTTTACTTGCCATTTTAGGAGGGGTTATGGGATTTCAGCAAATCGCTGCAATCTCCCAAGAAAGAATCGGCATCGTGATCTCCCCTTACGCTTGGATCATCCCCCTGTGCGCTGTGCTCTTGCTTGAAATTGCCTATCAGCACCTTAAAAAAACCGCCAAGCGCCAACACAGCCCAGCGCTTCTTGCCGATGCAGTCCATTACCGCATCGATGGAATCAACAGCCTCTTTGCAACCGTTGCGTTGCTCTTAGCCGCCTATTTCCCCAGCCTCGGAGGCTTCTTTGACCATGGAGGGGCAATTCTGATTGCCTTGCTCATGATTGGAATCGGCTTTAATGCTGCCAGGAACAACCTCAACCAACTCCTTGACCGCTCGCCTACTCAAGAATACTTCGAGCGGGTCAAAGCTGCAGCGCTTAAGGTTTCTGGAGTCTTGGCAACTGAAAAGCTCTTGCTTCAAGTCTACGGCCCTGACGCCCACGTCAGCCTAGATATTGAAGTCGACCCTGCCCTATCTGTCGATCTGGCTCATAAAATCACCCAAGAGGTCAGGGCGGAGATCCAAACCGCATGGCCCGCTGTCCGCGACGTGATTGTCCATGTAGAGCCATTTTATCCTGATGACCATCAGTAAAACCTATCTCTCTTAATATAAGCAATTTACATATATTTAATTACCTTGACATACAATTTAATTATATGATATAATAAGTGCGGAAACGTTTGATTTCTAACAACAACAAAACACTTATGGCTGTAAGAACAATTTCTCCATCTCCAAGTCGTTCTAATACCCCACCTACGTCTGGGCATACTCCGTCGCGCTCCCCTTCCCCTAAATTTAGGGCGTTAGACAGCAACGGGGTCTTACCAGGGAGCAGCAATGCACTTCTTGGCCCCTACATCGCTGTTACAACCGCAAGAACCATTTATCAAACGAAACACTCAGGAGACAGGGAAATCAAAATCGATGGTGGATTGCGCATCATCGAAGTTCCTTTTAGTGTAGTGGGAGGCGCTGGATCGAGCATCACCACAGCTTTTACACTTGGTAAATTATTAGACCTTTTTACAATCAGTGCTCAAGTTGTCACGACTGCAACAAAAGTCTCAGTGATTGCAGGGTTTATTATCTGCGGAATCGAAGCCATCTATGAATCGATCGGACTCAAACGCGCAATTGTCTTTTTATGCAAAATCCATGGAATCAAAACCCCTCGTCATTTTTTTGAATGGCTCTTGAATTTTAAGAATAAAACTTACATGAAGACGGGTTTAAATACGAAAATTGATAATTTTGCCCAGCTCCATAATGACAGCCAAGCGCAGGCCATTGCATTATACACAGCAAGAAGAGTGCAGTTATCTGATGCCCATCGTCGCTTGAGTGCAGAAGCACAAGCCCAAGTTGGCCCTATTCCTGCAGAGAATCCTGACGACTATATCCAAAGTAATTCAGATCTTGATGCCATCGAAGATAAAATTAATAACGCTACATTATTGAGTCTGCTTGAATCCTTAGACAGACGTTATTTCTCTTTAAGCGAAAAAAAAATAGAAGAGATTGGCCAAAGAGTCACAGCTGAGTTTTCCTTCCACGGAGCCTTTACACGAATGGACGTCTTAAACAAAGCCGCTGAGCTTTTACCCACAGAAATTTATCGCGACGTGATCAATGGTTCCAACCATCCAATCAATTTAAAAATTAGGGCTCAAGAAGCTTACCGAGATTTCTTAATCCAAGAGAAAACTCAGGGGAAGAGAAATAATTTAGCAGACCGCGTGCGCATCTGGAAAGCTCAGGAAGTCGTCGATCAATTGCCCGGAATTCTAACACAACTTAAAAGCCAAAATCCTGCAATTCAAACAAATGGCAGAGCTGCGGCAACTCACCTCTTGAACGACCTCAAAACCCAAGGCCAAAAGAAAGCGCTTGCCCATACCATTAGCTTGACAGCCGTCGTGTTTACTATTGTTGGCTTAGCTCTGACAATTGCATGCCCTTATGCTGCCCTTGCCCTCGTTGGAATTGGCATGATCATTGGGTTTGCACGTTACCTTTTCAACAATGGCGTTTCAGATACTCGAGGCTGGAATTTTGAAGCCAGCAACTGTGTTCCTGAAATGGTTAAAGAATTCTGGAATTGGGTCTGCAAAGAACCTACAACCCGGACCACTGCCTTCCCATTGACAGCTTACCCTCTTCCCCTATTGATTTAACAATCAATAACTTAAAAAGCTGACAGTTCGAGATTAACATTAACTAATTAAACAGGTATAATAACTGCCACAAAAAGATTAGGTTAACTTGTGGCAATTAAAATAAATTTACCTCTCAAACTCCCTTCCTACGAGGTAAACCTCCCTGGCATGTTAAATGCCATCAACGGCCCCCGTTTGCTATTCAGAGAAGCTAAATCCCTCTATCACGCAAACCGGTCTGTTTCCAAAGAAAAAATTGTCAATATATCCCTCCACCTGATTCAAGCCCCACTTCTCATTGCTGAGTCGATCTGTACCATTGCACTCAATGCATTAAAATTCTTTCAGTCCTTAAACCCCGTCATTGGAAAGCTAACAGCTGCTGCAGGAGGATTGGGAGGTGCAATCTGCGCTGTTGAGGCTGCTTATGAAACAGTTGAACTTTCTCGCACGCTTCACTTCCATCATCAACTTAAATTGCCCCCTAAAAGAAACTGGACCGATCTCTCAACATTGAATCAAACAGAAGCCTTTGCAACAGTTCAAAACCTCTTTCAAAAAACCATCGCACAAAAAGAGAAGTATGAAACCCACTTGCCTAACCGAGAAGGACGAAAAATCTTAAAAGCGCTTAAAAAGGATTCTCAACTCAGCCCTAAAAGATTCAAAAAGAACCACATCAAGATTTACGACCGCCTGACAACCCTAAGAAATCTCTACGAAAACGCGGAACTTTCTCGCACGCTTCAGACGATTAACAGCAGATACTTGAACATTACCCCGGAGCAACACAAACGAATTATGGCCCACAGCTCATTATCTCTTTCTAAGAGAGATCAGCTCCAACAAATTGGCCTTCAGGAAAACAAAAACTGCCTCGCCGGAAGGGTTCAGATCTGGGCAGCACATGAAATTTCAGAAAAGCTCCCACAACTCTTGCACACATTGCAACAAATCCCGTCTAGACATTCAAGTACAAGGCGTATCATGCGCCTTCAAAAGGCCCAAGCCCACGCACGCAAGGAAGCGCGAGACCTGATCAACATCGCAAAAACTCAAGCTCATAAAAAGATGGTTGCTCATGCCATTGCGTATACAGCCATTGGTTTAACTGTGTCGGGAATTTGCGTTGGAGCTTTTGCGACAGCCCCTTATATTTCCATCGCTCTGATTATTAGCGGCGCTATGTTCGCTTTCTTCCGCTCCTTATATGTCCAAGGAGTGTGCAATACAAACGGATGGCGTATTAAATGGAGCCTCTTCGTTCCAGATTCCTTGAAACCTGCTACCACCAAGCAACGCTATGCGATGATTAAATCGCGAACAGGGCGCATTGCACTTGTGATGTTAGGAGTCTGTACGGTGATCGGAACCGTTGCAACTAGAATCTTTAAAAAGTAATTTAATGAAACACTGGAATGGAGCACCGATCTTTCAATTCTTCCAAAAGACCATGGAGCGAATCGTAGACTTTGCCTGACAAGCTCGGATCATCATTATATATCAGCCACTTCTCCTGATCTTTAATGACCGTAAGATCACAAATCTTGCGCTCAGGTTCAGTGAATGTCAAAGTAAAGACTTGGATGTTTCGATGCAGCTCTCTTCTTAAGAGCTCCCCAAGGAGGCTTGCGTACTCATCACATCGGAATAAATACGACCCATAGGGATGCTTTTCAAGAATTGCTTCCGCCTCTATCCGATCAGCATCGTGCCAGGTTGCTTGGATTAAATCCCCAGAAAAAGACGGAATCTCCAAATCCTTAAACTCTTGTGATCCTTTTAATGAAACAATAATTTGGTTGAGCGTCTTAATCGTTTCTGTCATGACGCGATAAGCAAGAGGCGTAAGCCCATCCCATTGAAAAGACGCTCCCAAGCCGACTTCCTGCACTTCGACACAAAGGCGCTGATCCGCAGGGTCAGACAAACAGCATAACTCCACTTTCTTCCAATCTTTCTCATGAAGAGCCTGTTGATCAGGCAACAGTTCTTGAAAATAGATCTCCCCATTCATCCGATTAATAAAGGCTGTATGCGTCTTGTCCTGGAGACTCTTTCGATCCCCTTCCTTCTTAATTAGAGAAGCCAATTTAAAGAAAATTAACACATTTTGATGGACTCGATCATTTTCTATCTTGACCTGCATGACGCCTCTCCTCTGTCAGCTCTACATTAAGCCTTATCCTAGACAATGCAAATAAATTATTACAGAGGTAAATGCAAATCCCGTTACTAAAGGGGTTTGAGAAGCGTTTGACCTCGATGATAAGCAGCTAAAATAGCGTTAATGATCCCCGAGCGAACGCCTCGATCTTCCAATTCCTTCAGCCCCATAATCGTCATACCCGCAGGAGAAGAAATATTGAGTTTGAGTTCAGCTGGATGCTTGCCACTTTGTCTGACCATGGCAATCGCACCTTCCATCGTTTTAAGGACAAATTCCTTCGACTCACTGGAGGTAAAGCCCATACAAATCCCTCCTTCCATCATTGCCTCCATGATAAGAAAGATAAATCCGATCCCTGAAGCAGAAAGAGCTGTCAGCGCCTCAAGTTTCGATTCTGGCATCCAGGCAGTCAGACCAAGTCCTTCAAGCAGAGTATCGGTTGTTTTCTTTACTTCAGGTGAGAGCTTGCCATCATCGACCATCCCGACTACTCCCTGACCGCATGTTAGTGCCAAATTAGGCATGATCCGCACGAGATGTCCTACACCAATGTGCCGGTGAAGTTCATTTAACGAAGTGCCCGCTAAAATACTGAGAAGAATCTTATTTGGTGTCATGACCCCTGAAAGTGCTTTACCAACAAGAGGAAGGTCATGCGGCTTGACTCCAAGAAAAATCACATCCGCCTCAACTGCAGCATCTTCTAAAGATTTGGCCGCAATACCTCCACACTCTGTTGCGAGCTCCTCGACATGTTTCATCTGTTTATCAAAGAGGACAACCTGGTGTTTTCGAGCAAAATGTCTTGCAAATGCGCTGCCCATCACTCCACACCCAATCACGGCGATTTTCATGTTTTGTCTCCTTACTTCATATTAAACGGAGTATCTGCAGATGGGAGAATGTTGTCAAATGCGTTCACTTAATATTAGCCCTCTTGCGTAATTAAGGGTTCGTCGATTTTCGGGATTATTTTGGCCGATTTTCGGGTTCTTTTTTTGGGGGTATAGCATATTGATATTACCCCCAAAAAAAGAACCCGAAAATCGGCTCAAAAGAACCCGAAAATCGACAGAACCTTAATTACGCAAGAGGGCTATTGACTCAAGACCAATCTCTCAGGTACATAAGAGAGAAACTGGTGGCTTCCATGATTATTCCTTTTCGCAAACGCTCTCATAAGACAAAGATCCTTTCGCATGCAGGCATGGGAGCGCTTATCACATTTGGACTTGTCTTCATCAGCTACTTCTTTATCGATCGATCTCTGGCTCAATTCTTAGTTCATCTCCCCATTTCAATGTATCTATGCAGCGCTGCTTTGACTCATCTGATCGATCCCAAAGTCTGCTATATCGTTTGGCCATTACTCTACTTCATCATGCGTTGCGTTGCCAAAAAGCCGAAAATAGCTCAGGCAATCCTGATCTTTATCATTGCAATCCCCCTTGCAGATGTGGCATCTGGCATCATTAAATGGGTATGCGGCAGACCTCGACCTGAACTTTTCCTATCTAAAGGACTATATGGATTTGATTTCTTCAGACTCCAGAACCTCTTTCAATCTTTTCCCTCTGGACATGCCACAACATCTGGGGTAATTGGCGGAATCTTCTCTTGTTTTAAACCCCACTGGACCTTCCCAATTTTGGGAGCATCATTTCTACTTGCCTTAACTCGCGTATTTCTAGGAATGCATTTCCTCAGCGATATTATCGCTGGTGTCTTTTTAGGTGCGCTTATTGGGCAATGGGTATATGAAAAATTCAAATAAAGAGGAAACATCATGACCTATCCATTTGAAAAAGAAGCAAATGAATTCCGAAAGCCTAAATACCCCATTCAGCCGTTGATTACAAGTCGCTGGTCACCCCGATCCATGACAGGAGAGAGTTTAAGTGATTCCGAGCTATTTTCCCTCCTAGAAGCTGCTCGCTGGGCCCCCTCATCGTATAACAACCAACCTTGGCGCTTTTTATATGCAAAACGGGATACCCCTCACTTTTCCCTATTTTTTAATCTTCTCGTAGAGCCCAATCAAGTCTGGTGTAAAGACGCCGCTGTTCTCCTCTGTGTCGCATCGAAAAAACTCTTCGATCACAATCAAAAACCTTGCAGAACACATAGTTTTGATACAGGAGCAGCATGGATGCTCATGGCCCTTGAGGGAGCTGCTCGTGGTCTCGTGGTCCACGGAATGGAGGGATTTGATTGGAAAAAAGCTGCCGAAGTCTTGGAATTGCCAGATGACTACGCCGTGGAAGCGATGGTTGCTATCGGCAAAAAAGGAGCTGAGAATCACTTGCCAGAAAAATTAAGACAAATAGAAAAACCAAGCTCCCGTAAAGGAATTGAAGAAATCGCTTTTGAAGGGAAGTTTCTTAAAGAAAAATCGAGCAAGTCCTGAACTTGCTCGATAAACGATTATATAATAGGCACCACTAGCGTCGTAGCCTATGATTGATCAGGATTTAATTACTTGCGAGCTGAAGCTCTTTTACGACGAGCAGCAGTTTTGCGAGTTTTTTTAGCAGGACTTTTTCTTGCTTTAGTTTTTGTTTTGCGAGCTGATTTTTTAGAAGCTCTTTTCTTAGCTGTTTTCTTAGCCATAATAATCTCCTTGTTTGGATACAAAAAGCGAATGACTTTATAATCGTTACAAAACTATGTAATGACACATTAGCTGAACTTTACTCACAAACTCAACTAACTATTCATTCACCTTCTATAATTCTCAATATACATAATCCATAATTAATTTTAAAAATAATTTTTTTATTTAAGTGCCTTATATTTATCAGACTAGTTTAAAAAGGCCTCTCAAAATATATTCTGAGGGCATATTTGCTGCAGAAAAAAAAATTAAAAAAATAAAATTTAAAAGAAATCAAGAATCAAAAAAACCGATTAAATCGTAACAAAAAGATGAAAAACAAAGAAAAACGAAAGAGAAAATCGATTTAACAATCTAGAAAAAGAAAATGACAAGATATTAAGACTACTAGGATAAAGTTCTCCTGATCTTATCCACTTTAATATCTTGTCATTTTCTTTTCAATAAAAGTTCAACGCAAGCCACTTGCATTAAGGGACTTGCGTTGAAATAAATCATTTAACAACAATTTCAATGCTGTTAATCTTATCACCTTGTTCAATCTTCTTAACAACATCAAAACCAGAAGTTGTTTTACCAAAGACTGTATATTCATTATCTAAATAAGGAATCTTTTCCAAAGTAATGTAAAACTGAGATCCACTAGATTTTTTCTGTGGATTCACTTGATCTGGTAAACGAGCCCAAGCTAACGCACCTTGCTGATGAGGCAAACTAATCTCTGCCGCAACAGTATAGCCAGGGCCTCCAGTTCCATTACCTTTAGGATCTCCCCCTTGAACTACAAAATTGGGAACAACCCGATGAAAGATCAGACCATTATAAAAACCACCTTGAGCCAATTGAATAAAATTAGTAACTGAAAGAGGGGCAGTTTGGTAATTCAACTCACAAGTAATATCCCCTTTCGAAGTATGAATCAGAGCTAAATAGGTCTTTCCTTCTTGGAAAGTCATTGCTTGAGTTGGTTCAGAAAATTGCATTGGAATTTCTCCCGCATAGCTTGTTGAATGATTAAATGAGACAGATAACAGTGTAATCCCTAAAACAACTCCCTTCCAAAGTGATCGCTTCATCATACTGATTCTCCTCAATATTTCGGTATAAAAGTAAGATCGTATCCTCTAGAGGGTTTCTGATCAACTAGTAAGTTTTGCCTTGCGTAGATGAAAACAACTGAGTACTTTAAAAAAAATTTAACATGGATTGACTATGACCCTATGGATCACGTTACTTACCCTTCTTGGAAGCACCCCATCAATTATATTTGCTGCTGCTCCTCAACATGCCTCTCCTCAAGAAAAACCTGTTCTACTCCTTTATTACTCTCCCTATTGCCCCTATTCAATGAAAGTCGTGGACTACCTTAAACAGATCCACAAATCTGTTCCGATGAAGAATGTCCAGAATAATGCGGAAGCCAAAAAGGAATTGAGAGAAAGGGGAGGAAAGGCTCAGGTCCCCTGTTTGATAATCGACGGGAAACCTTTATATGAATCACAAGCCATTATTCAATGGCTCTCCGAACACAAAGATGTGCTCGATCCTTCATAACTAAGGGATTGACGTGATGCCAATCCCTTGAGTCGCGAACACGACTTAGCAACCACAACCACCCTTCTTCTCTCGTTGGTGCTGGGGTTTTTGATGCGAATGTTCCTTATTAGGCTGTTGTTGGGGCCATTTGCTAGGGTTAGCATTTGGGTTTGTTGGCTGTTGTGGGGCTTTGTGTTCTTTCATAATATCTCCTTAGGGTTAGGAAAGCGGTCATAAGCAACTCCAAAGCAAAAGCTTCAACCGAAACATGCACAGCACCGGTCGGGGTCAGGAGCCCTCTTTTCACTCTGTGTTCTTATCGCCTTCTATTATTAATTTACCTAACAAAAAATATAAATTAAACACAAAAAACAACATCAAAAACGAAAACAAAACGCAACTAACTAAGGATCTCAAAAGTATGAATCTAATTATTTTTTCTCCAGACGAAACCCGATTTTCCTTTGCAGCTTTAACCCATTGAATGATATATAGCGCTTCCAGAGGCAATAGTGGCCTATACTGTGTCCACTTCAAAGTTAGAGAAATTTCAAACTCAGCGCTTCAATTTT
>CAYWSY010000064.1:0-11949 GCA_964461105.1 uncultured bacterium | reverse complement strand
CGTCTGAACATGCACCCCTAAATACCGTTTGGAAGGATCGATCGAAACATCCACATGTAAAGCGTCCCACTCCGGGTTCCACTGCAGGCGTGGGACCAAATTCCCAAGCTGCCATTTTAACCAATATGTTGGATCTGGAGACTCTAATACCACGTCAAAATCTGCACATTTAAGCTGATGTTTAGCTAAAGATTCATCGAGATTAAAGAGCTTTTTTCGCTTCATTTCAGAATCAACCAGTACTGTGATATTTTTAAGCAGTAAAAATCCTTGTGCCAAATCGCTGCGAGTTAAAAATGTGATTTCCGCATCAGGAAGATAGTGAAAAATTCGATGAATCAGCGCGTACATCCCAAGAGCAATATCACCAAGACCGCGATTCCAACAAATAAGAACACGCTTTGCCTGAGCGCGCCGCGCTTTGCGCAGGCGCCTATCTAGAGGATTAATTCCGTAAGTTCTCCACAGTTTTTTAAACATCGAACCTCACGATGCGGTGATGTGAAGCTTAGATCGTTTCGGACGGATCGTTTTTTGAATGGCGTTGTACACCTCGTCAGCTTCAATCCGTTTCATACAGCGAAAATCAATAGGACATGTGCGTTGATAACAAGGAGAACAATCCACATGTTTATGAATCACCGTTCCCGAAGACCGATAAGGCCCTGTCACCACTTCACTTGTTGACCCAAATAAAGCAACAATTGGAGTATTGAGCGCATCCGCAATATGCATCGGACCACTGTCATTAGTTAACAAGACATCACATAGAGAAATTAAACTAGCAAGCTGCCGCAAAGACGTCGTTCCAGCTAAATTCACCACACGGGAAGATAGCCCTTGGCAAATCTCTCTAACAAGAGTTGAAGTCGCCTGATCGCCGAAAAAAACCAAGTACACATCTTGATCCTTTAACAGACGTTCAGCAACTTCCCGAAAGCGCTCTGGAAGCCAACATTTTGCAGATCCATAAGTTGCTCCAGGATTAATTCCGATCACAATGGATCCCTCTGGAATCCCTCGCTGCATTAACAAATGTTTCGCTTCTTCAATTTCCTTATCTGCCAAATAAAGCCGAGGGGGGGTCTCTGAGATCGGAATACCAACAAGCTCGAGTAACATTTTATAAGTGACAACCAAGTGCTGTTTTTGAATCTCATTCGGAAGCGAGATGCTGTCAGTAAGAAGTAATTTGCGCCCGTTGCAATCATAACCGATTCTACGCGCAATCTTCCCCTGCCAGAACCACCATGCAGAAGAAAAGGAATGGGTTAGCAAAATACCCAAATCAAATTTCCCCTGGCGCAACTTCTCAATGACACTGCGTTTTTCGCTCCGCCTACCAAATCCACTTGCTTTGCTAAAACAAAAAAGCTCATCAATTTCAGGGGCTTCTTTTAATAGCTCGCAAATAGGGGATCTGCACATAGCCGTAATGTGCGCTTTGGGAAAAGCTGTTCTCAAATCAGAGAGAATCGGTGTCGCCATCACTAAATCGCCAATCCAATTTGGCATTCGCACAACAATATTATGCGGCTGAGCATCAACCAATCGTGGCAGACGATCGAAATCATCAGAGGTTTTATTATGGTTTTGAGATCTCATTACCCACACTTTAGATTCTTCACAAAGTCGGACGCCCAAACAGCTTCGGCAGCTATTTGGTTATAAAACCAACTTTGAACTAAGGCCCTATTTCCTACCAAAAGATAATTCAGGTCAAAAAAAATTTGTTGAGCTCAGAGATAAAATATAGAGCCTCCAAGGGATTTTGTACATGGAAACTTCAGTTTTCTTGACGAAAGATATTAAAATATTTAGGATGAACCTAATCAACTACTCAGAGCTTTTCTCATGCTACGTACACATTATGTTCTTGCCTCTCTACTTCTATTCTCAACACTCTGTCATGCCGACAGCGCGGCTCCCTTTGAAACAAAAGAATTATGCGCTCACACGCATCAAATCATCCTATATGGAGAAAACGCCCCCTCTCTCACTTCAAAAGAACTCCAAGAGGTCTGTGGATTGGAATTAATCGGCCTCTCGCTTCCTGGAAAACAAAGCGTTCTAAAAAAGAAACTCTATTCTATTTTAGAAGCTGGCCCAGTAACTGTGGATACAATTGAGCAAATGAAAGCAGCAATCACCTCCTTCTACGCAACCAACTCTCATCCTTTTGTTCTTGTCAAAGTTCCTAAACAGGACATTACCGATGGCGTCATCCAACTGCGGGTGATTGAAAGCCATGTAGGCACTGTTTCAGTTGTTGGAAATGAATGGTCATCGACATCACTATTAAAAAAATTCATTGGGATTAAACCTGGCGATGAAATTGTTCAATCCAAGCTGCTTCAAAATTTATATTTCATCAATCAAAGCAGCTTTCTTCAAGGTGACGTAATTTTCGCTCCTGGGCAGCAACCGTACACGACAGACATCACTTTAGCAATTAAAGAACGCAGATCGGTACGTCTCTATGCAGGCGTCGATAACACAGGGATCGAATCCATCGGCAGAAACCGTTGGTTCATGGGGGTAAATTGGGGAAATGCTTTTGGCCTGGGACACACCCTCTCTTATCAATATACAGCATCTTATAACCGCAACCAGTTTCAAGGGATAACCGTTCAATATATCGCTCCTCTGACTTGGCACCATATTTTAAATATCTATGGCGGTTATTCAAAAGTCGAGCCCCACCTCAACATCCCCTCTCTTAAAAATACCGGATGGAGCTATCAAACCAGCCTGCGCTATGACATTCCCTTAAGGATTTCCGATTCCCTCTCCCAAGACATCATTGTTGGAGGAGACTTTAAACGCACTAATAACACTTTCCTTTTTACAACAAATGCTCCTCAGTCAGGAACGATCGTTAATTTAACTCAAGTCGCTTTGGAATATAAAGGGGCTTATATACAAAACAGCTACGCGCTTAATTTCAATGGAAGCCTATTTTGGTCTCCAGGGGCTTGGGTAGGCGATCAAAGCAATTTCGACTACCGTCAATTAAGAACTGGCGCCAAACACACCTGGGTCTATTTCCGAGGAGGGCTCTCCTATCTTCAAAGCCTTCCTGGTAGATGGTCCTTCTACATGTTAACAAGAGGCCAAATCTCAACCCAAAACCTCCTCCCAAGCGAACAATACGGAATCGGAGGGTTTGATACCGTGCGTGGTTATGAAGAATGGCAAATTAGCGCAGACACAGCGCTCCTTGGCACCATTGAAATCCGCTCTCCCCGACTCCCTTTAATTAAACACTGGTGTCGATCCTGTAACGACTCGATTCAATTCTTAGCCTTTTTCGATAATGGCTGGGGATCCAACCACAAGGCTCCTGCCCCAACATTTAAAGCAAATTACATCGCGGGCGTGGGCCCTGGAATCCGCTATAACTACAGCGAATACCTAACAGCACGATTGGATGTCGGCTATAAACTACAGAAAAAACGCTACTACGGCGGTGGTCCTGCAATGATCCATTTCAGTGTGGTAGGGAGCTACTAAAACAAAATCATGAAATTACGCACGCGATTATTTCTCTTAGTCAGCGGCTTATTCCTAGCAACAGCTATTATTTCCTCTTTTATACAGTCATATGTCCTAAATCGCTCTATCGAAAAATCAGAACAAAATGTGCGCGATCGGATCATGACCTTAAACGAAGAAAATCGGGAAGATTTGGAAAATTTTGCCGCATGGCTGATCGCTGAAACCGACACTAACGTCAATGCGCTGCTCAATAATCTGACCAGTCTAAAAATTGAAAATCTTCGCTTTGGCCCCACTCAAATGAATTCAAAAAAAGGAACCTGGGAAAACGCCGCAGAACTTCTCTTGAATTTTAATTGGATCGATCTCATCCAAAACACAACTCCCCAACAAAAAGCGACCATCATTCCTAATACAGCAGCGATGAAACCCACTTACCGGATCGGAATTAATGAGAATTTTGCCTGGGTTTACCTCGATCAACGCCCCAAACCTTATTTTGCCATTCGGATTCCTTATGCTGAAAATACCGACAACAAAGGGATTACAAATACCGATGAAAAGGTTTATGGGGTAGATCCGATCCCCTATCTTCTCTTTGATGTCGGGTCATTGTCGTCTCTCCCCTTTTCCTTAAATCCAACTACGCAACTCGATCCGATCGCTCTTCCTTGGACCGATGGGTATTTTTTACACGTCGATGAGCTCTCTCTCTCTCTTCAAGCAGCTCAAACCGCTCTCAAAGCAAACTCAATCAGCCCAGCTGCATTGAATTTTGGACAAGTTAATGAGATCCTCAAAAAAGCCATCGCATTTCAAGGGGGGCATCTCTTCCGCATTCCCGGCCAATCCCTCTTAACAAACACCTCTATTGGAACATCGATGGAGGCCCATCTTGAAGACATCGTTGTCCGTTATACAGAAGTCAATCTCATCTGGTTATTTCTGACTCTTTTCGACACGGGACTGTTTGGAAACGATCTTTTTACATTCCCTGTCCCTGAAGGGATTGGCCTTTTCTTTCTTCATGATGAAGTCGGTGTCGGACTCCAGGCCAAAGATGTGTTTTTTCCAGAACCCGTCTTTAATGACCGCATTTATTTTCAGCAACACTCTACACCCAGTCAGAAATCAGATCTCGCTAACTCCCTAGCTTTAATGACGCCTCCGAAATCCAATCAAATCTATTTTGGAAATACCGCCCGATTCATTGTTTCGAAAGCAAATCAAGAAGGAGCCGAAGGGTTTTTAACTATTGGCGTCGATTTTGATAAAATTTTACAAAATATGGTCCTTGCGATTCGGGAAACGACATTACTTGTACATGGAGGTAAGATCGCCAGCGCATTTGATCGCGCAGGAAAATTACCGCTCTCCGAAATAGACCTGCCCATTGAACAGATGCTTGAACAAAAAACAGGAGTCGTTAACTGGAGAGGAGAGGCCTATTTTTATTTAAATCTTCACCCCTTCACTGAAATTGATCTGCACTTTCTTCTCCTCACTCCAGAGAAAAAAGAGTTTGCACTCTTGCGCGACTTAAGGAAAGAGAGTCGAAATATCGTTGAATCGATTCTCCTAAACCTATACATCACAGGTCTAATTCTTCTTGCCGTCTCCATTTTGCTCACCCTACGAGTATCTTCCCTTCTTACTCAACCAATTGTTGCCCTCGCACGCTCCATGAAAAAAGTGGCTATTGGAAAATTAGAAGAAGTTGATATTCCCAAAAGCACACATCACGATGAAATCTCTGTCCTCTGTTCTTCATTCGAAGAGATGGTCATCGGATTGAGAGAAAAAGAAAAAATGAAAGGTGTCCTTAACAAGGTCGTTTCTCAAGAAATTGCCCGTGAAATCTTAAAAGGGAACCTTCAGCTCGGCGGCGAGGAGAAGAAAATCACCATCCTCTTTGCCGATATTCGAGGATTCTCCGCCCTTACACAAAATATGGCCCCTAAGGATGTCGTTAATCTCCTCAACACCTGCATGACAAAAATCTCAGCAGTCATTGATCATCACCATGGTGTCATTGACAAATTTGTCGGTGATGAAGTCATGGTGATTTTTGGCGCCCCCGTGCCAATGGAAGACAACGCCTTAAAAGCAGTTTTATGTGCACAAGAAATAATTACTGCATTAAAAGAGTGGAATGAAAATAACCGTAAAGAGCAGTTGCCTGTCGTTGAAATGGGAATCGGCATACACACTGGCATGGCACTTGTTGGAAATATGGGCGCAGCAAATCGACTGAATTACACCGCAACAGGGAGCTGTGTTAACCTCGCCTCTCGCATTTGCAACACTGCAAAAGGAATGGAAATTTTGATCTCTAAAGACACCTATAATGAACCAAAAGTCAAAGAAAACATTCCGCTCGAGGAGCTTCCTCAGATCACATTAAAAGGCTTTACTGATACAATCACATTATACAGGGTAAAAAAACAATGAGATATTCTTTTATTTTCCTCCTCAGCCTCATGGCCCCCTTATCTGCGCTTTATGTTGGGCAAGATGCCTCCCGATACGTTAAAGATATCGAAGAACCCCAAACACAATCTCCCATTGATCTGTTTTTGGAAACAACTCGAGTCGACATCTTGACTCAAATCGACAGATTCTTAGAATTTGCTTTTCAAGGAAGATCAAAATTCTATGCTCAGAGTACTCCCCCTAAAGTAAGCAATTACTCTCCCAAACTCCCTGAACTCCAAAGAATTTCAGCAGAAAACGGTTTTTTTTCAAACCATCCCCTCGTTGCTACCGTCTCTTCCGGCATCAATGACATGAGAATGGGATGCGGTGCACTCAAAGAATTGTATGATCAAGGAGCGCCCGATCTGGTTCAAATTGCAGGCTCCGAGCTTTTAACCAAAGTGATGGCCTATCGTGAGCTCAAACAAGGACAAATGGTCAGTCTCCCCGCCATTTCAAATGGAGAAATTGTCGTTCAACGCTTTCAAGTTGATCATATCTTTAACTTATGGTTGGGGATCCCAGCCTTCGGATTAGTTCCCGTGAGGAAAAATACGCCTGCCATCTTATTATTTCGAGGAACCGATTTTAGTTTCTATAAACTCGATGGGCTCGCATCTCTATTAAGCGATCTCGACCCATCAGGACCTGGCATGAACCTCTATAATCGCTCACGTACAGAAATTCGTGAATGGCTGCAAAAAATGAAAAATCAAGGAAATGCTGCGCGCGTTTTAGGATTTAGTCTCGGTGGATCTGTTGCAATGTATACCTATGTCAACGAATATGACCTTCTCTCCAAGCAAGGCTCTATTGTCTTCAATGCTCCCGGAGTTCCTGAAGAGATTTTAAAGCAATGGAATGAACTTCCTGCCGCATGGAAAAAGGGGCTTACCAATTATATCACTCAAGGAGATGTCATCCCAAAAACAGGATATCTCATTGGCACGGTCTATGAGCTCTCCACCAATCAAGACCTTACCCCATTAAGAGCCCACACCCTTTTTGTCTCAGGACAGACAGAATTTCAAAAATCTGCAGTTGACGTTGATCAGGAAAATGAACAGAGAAAATAACACGCGAACCATCCTTGGCATCGATCCTGGCACACGCATCACCGGATATGGAATCATCAAAGTCGCTAACGGCTCATATGAAACCATAGACTTTGGCTGTATCCGCCCCCCTACAAACTTAGACAATGCTGGGCGCTATCTTGCGCTCTTTAACGCGCTCGAACAACTCATCGAAACATACCATCCCGATGTTGTTGCCGTTGAAACCCAGTTCGTGTATAAAAATGTGCAAAGCGCACTCAAACTTGGGATGGCACGAGGAATCGCTACTCTAGCAGCTTCCCGCAAACAAATCCCTATCTTTGAATATGCCCCTACAAAAGCAAAGCTTGCTGTCGTGGGAAGCGGCTCTGCCAGCAAACAACAGGTTCAAAAAATGATCCAACTCATCCTGCGCTTGCCCCATCCCCCCGAACCTGAAGATGCTGCCGATGCTCTCGCCCTCGCCCTGTGTCATGCCCATACCCTTAACTTTAAGAGCGCTCTATGTTTGAATACATCAAAGGAATCTTAACAGAAGCCACCCCCTCAAAGGTCACCCTAGAAACACATGGAGTTGGCTACCTCCTGTTCATCCCCCTTAACAATTACACCAAACTCCCCCAGATCGGCACCCCCCTTACCCTCTTTATCTCAAGCGTCATCCGTGAAGACTCACATAAATATTTTGGATTTCTAACACGTGAACAACGGGACCTCTTTGAGAGTATCATCGACGTCTCTGGAATTGGCCCTAAAACAGGCTTGACCCTTCTTGGCCACATGGAAATCAATGACTTGCAGCTTGCGATCTCACAAGGAAACGCCACCCTTCTTTCTAAAATCCCCGGCATCGGCAAAAAAACAGCAGAACGACTCATCGTCGAAATGCGCGATAAAATGAACAAACTCAATCACACACTCAGTACCCATCCCCTAGCTTCCCCAATCAGTGAAATTGGCATCATTGCCGATGCGATCAGTGCTCTGATCCACTTAGGCTACAACCCCGCCAATGCCCAAAAAGCCGTCAAAAAAGTCCTCGACACCCCCTCTCCTGAAACAGACTTAGGGAAACTCATTACCGCAGCCTTGCGCTGCATCTGATCAATCAGGTATAATCAGCCCCATCTCACTCAATTATTTTTTTAGAAGATGGACTTTATACACCGCCCTTATCAACCTGGCGAAACCATAGCTGCACTCTGCACCCCTCCCGGTGAGGGCGGAGTTGCCGTTATTCGGATCTCTGGAAGCTGCGCCCTAAGAGTTGCAGCGCAAGTCTTCTCTGGTCCCATCCAGACCTACAAAACACACACTGCACACGTCGGCAAAGTCATCGATGCCAACGGACAGCTCGTCGATGAAGTGCTCGCCCTTGTCATGCTCGGCCCCAAATCGTATACTGGCGAAGACACCGTTGAGATCCACTGTCATGGAGGCACACTCATCACAAGACGCGTACTTGAAACCATTTTAAGTGCCGGAGCAAGAGCCGCCCAGCCTGGCGAATTTACCTTTAAAGCATTCATCAATGGTAAGCTTGATCTTGCGCAAGCAGAAGCTGTTCAAGAGCTCATCGGCGCCAAAAATGAACTTGCCCTTGATCTTGCCGAACAGCACCTTCAAGGTGCGCTTTCTAAGAAGATCGTTCAGTTTAAACATGAACTGACCGACATCGCTGCTATCCTAGAAGCTTGGGTTGATTTTCCCGAAGAAGGACTTGAATTTGCAAGCCTTCAAGACGTGTTAGATTCCCTCACAAAAACCCTTGCCAACATGCATCACCTCCAGCGCACCTTCCATCAGGGAAAAATTGCAAGCCATGGTATCTCCCTTTGTTTAGCAGGCCCTCCCAACGTCGGCAAATCCTCGCTCATGAATGCGCTTCTTGGAAAAGATAGAGCCATTGTGACCAACCTCCCAGGAACCACCCGCGATCTGCTTGAAGAAGATCTGTGTTTAGGCTCACTTCATTTTCGCCTCATTGACACTGCCGGCATTCGCTTAACAGAAGAGATCATTGAGCAAGAAGGGATCCGCAGGTCCAAGCGCGCCATGGATGCAGCAGATCTCATTCTCCTTGTCATGGATGCAACAACTCCTCTTTCCGCTCAAGCGATCGAGCTGTTAAACTCTGCGCCAAAAGAGAAAACCATTCTCATCTGGAATAAAATCGATCTTCCCCACTCCACACTTGACATGCACGGCTTCCCCTATAGCGCTCATATCTCTGCCAAGGAAGAAATTGGACTCACTCAGCTGCAGCAAACCATTAATCAGATCATTTGGGAGCAGGGAGAGCCCGCTAAAGATGAGGTGATCATCACCAAACAACGGCACGCCCAAGCCCTAACCCAAGCTACCCGAGCGCTCGAGACCCTCATTTCAGGATTACAATCAGGCATCTCTGCAGAATTTCTCTCTTCAGATATGCGCACCGTACTCAATGAACTCGGGTCCATCATCGGAACCAACATTACAGAAGATATTCTCTCGGCCATCTTCTCTAAATTTTGTGTTGGGAAGTAAGAGGATGAACAAAAAAGAGCGCGCAGCATATGTAGCTAAGGTATTAGACCTCTTCATCCCCGATCCCCAAATCCCCTTGAGCCATACCGATATCTACACTCTTCTCATAGCTGTTCTGCTCTCCGCGCAATGCACCGATGCGAGGGTTAACCAAGTGACCCCGCAGCTCTTTGCACTCGCCTCAACCCCACAAGCAATGATCCAACTCTGTATTGCCGACATTCAAGCAATCATCCGTCCCTGCGGCCTGAGCCCCACAAAAGCAAAAGCCATCTGGAATCTCTCCAAGATTCTTGTCGACAAATATGCTGGAAAAGTTCCAAACACCTTCCAAGAACTCGAAGAGCTTCCTGGAGTTGGGCACAAAACGGCATCTGTCGTGATCGCGCAAGGCTTTCACAAACCCGCCTTTCCTGTAGATACCCATATTCATCGATGCGCTAAAAGATGGGGTCTCAGCCATGGGAAAAATGTCATGGAAACAGAAAGAGATTTAAAAGCCCTCTTTCCAAAATCCAAATGGAATCGGCTTCATTTGCAGATCATTCTCTTTGCGCGAGCCTATTGCCCTGCGCAGAGGCATCAAGTCAAAGACTGCCCTATTTGCAGCGGGTTATGAAAGAGCTTCCCAAAGACTGTCCAAGAAGACCTCTTGTCTCAATTTTGTGGAAAGATGCCTGGACGAGATCCTCATCAAACACGATCCTCCCTGGCTCAAATAACAAGATGAGACAGGACCCACCAAACTCGAAATACCCCTTCTCTTCTCCCTTGGAACAAGACTTGCCCGCAACAAACGTCTGACAAATGCTTCCTACAAATGTCGCACCCACTTCAATATACTGAACCACACCAAACCGCTTAGTGTGCAAGGTAGTGATGACCCGCTTATTCTCACTTAATATCTCAATATTGCGCTTGAGCGCCATGGGATTTACTGAATAAAGAGGGCCATTGATCACTCGAGGAGCATCAACAATTGCCTCGCAAGGAAAGTGAAATCGGTGATAATCTACAGGACAGAGGCGCGCGATCACCATCGATCCCTGTGCATATTTTTCTGCAAGCTCCTGACCTCTTAAAAGCTCCTTAAGATCAAACACTTTCCCTTTCACCAGAAATCCATCTGCATCACTTATGTTAGGATACACCAAGTATCGCCCGTCTGCCGGTAATACCGCAACATCCTCGCCGCCCGCTAATGGCCTGACGTCAGGTTTAAGCTTCCGAATAAAAAAATCGTTAAATGATGTGAATGCCTCCACAGGTTTTAAAAACTCAGACGCATCCACTTGAAAAGCGCTCACAAATGGTTTGACCTTCCACCTGCTGAGCCTACTCTTTTGAAACACGCCATACATCCACGAGAGAAATGAAAAGCGAGCAAACAACGGCAAAAACAAGCACGAAAACACCCGAGACAAGATCCCATTGCCATAAAACAATTCGATCATCGCTTGCCCATAAACGCGCTCTTTCTCTTGTTGATTCGTAACCCGGTTGATGTAGATGATTTCACTCGTCATGGCCGTTTGATCCCATTCTTACCCGCAATTGATGAAAACAGGGTTAATTCTTCAATGTATTCTGTTGAGAATAGATACTGAAGATGCTGCTCTGTAATCACCTCCAATATTTCTCTGGCGGTGCGCACCATCACACCTGCGTGCCGCTTAGTCTGCTCCCCTTGCATGAACAAATCCTTCTGCTGCTTAAATTGAACCATCTGCTCCTTTAACCTCTCTTGGAGAACCAGCTGTTCCTTCGTTGACTTAATCAGCCGATCGATGGAAAACACCTCGTCCTCTTCCATTAAAGATACGCCTGAATTCAATAAAGAAGACTGGGGAACAATCACAGGATGAATATCATTTGAAAACGAGAAAGGAATAAATAAAACACTTAAAGCGAGAGCTTTAAGGAAAGTTGATGGGAGAAAAATAAAATGCATAGAGACACACAACAAATAGATTAATGCAATCGTACTGTCAGAGGGCTATTGTTGTCAAAAAAACGATACCCAAGTGAACTCGAAAATTTGGGGATCCTTCAGTTCTACTGGGCCGGACGCTTCACCTTTACAGTCTTTTTTTCATTCAGCGACTTTTTGATTAAAATCAAAATCAAGCTTAATGACACGACCACACCTCCCCTAAATGACGAGTTTCCCCTGTCATACCAAATCCTGAATTTACGTCAGTAAATTTTTAATTGCCCCTGCCACCCGCTTTTTCCATGGGTTCTATCTCCTCTTATCTGGTATACTGGGTAGTGTTTGGAAAAGATTCTTCTGTCGATTTCCGGGTTCTTTTGGCCTCTTTTCGATTCTTTTTTCGGGGGTTGTATCAACATTCGTATACTACCCCCAAAAAAAGAATCGAAAAGAGAC
>CAYWSY010000063.1:0-12031 GCA_964461105.1 uncultured bacterium | reverse complement strand
ACAACCCCCCATACAAGCAATTCAAATCCGGGGCTTTGAATCAGTCCTTTAGGGTGCCTTTGAACTGGAAGGGGTATAGAAAGTCAGAAAAATCGATAATGTGAGAAAAGAAATTGCTTTCTTTCACACTCGAATTGACTCCATTTACATGGATCAATACTGGTCGGATCGAGTATCTTCGTGGAGCTGAAAGGCGTTTGATTTTTTTTTCAACCTCTTCAAGAATTGATTTTTTGATTTCTGATGAATTGAATTTAATTTCACATAGGTAAAGAGTTTGATAGCTTGTTTGGATAAGGAGGTCAATTTGGCATCCTTTTAGGCGTTTTGTTCCCCTTTGAAAAAAAGGACCTGCAGTTACAATGTCTTGAAAGTTAATTTGTAATAGGCTGTAGACTTTCTTGAGGTTGTTTAAGATTAAGTTTTCAAATTGAAAGCCCATGATTGTCTCCCATTCAGGAAGACTTGTAAGAGTTTTTGTTTCAAATAGCCCTTTTGATATTTTTTCTTTGTTTGGTTGAATATACTTTACGTAAAAACGGAGATAGTTATCGCTGAGGCGAAATTGTTTTAATCTTGATGTTTTTTTGCTTTTTAAATTCCAAGTCGTGTCTTCAGAAATGAACCCTGAGATGCAGAGATTATGTAGATATTTTGAGATGGCTCCTCCTTTTTCAATCATTAGAGACTGGCAGATTTCATCGAGATTCATTGTTTTTTGAGCAAGAAGAGTAACGATTGAGTGATAGGTTTGAAATTTATTGGCGAATAGATCTGAAAAGATTTGATCGAATTCTCTGTAGAGAAGTCCTTTTGCTTGAAAACAGAGTCTTTGAATATTTGTTTCGGCGGGATCTTCTGGGAGGATTTCTTCAAGGTATTTTGGGATTCCGCCAGTGACTGCAAGAGTTTTAAATTTTTCGTACGCGCTAATTTTGTTTTTTTGAGGCCAAAATTCTTGACATTCATCAATTGAGAGCTCGGAGAGTGCGAGGTCGATAGAAATCCTGCCTAAAAAGCCTGTGTTGCTTAAGATGTTTTCTTCAATCCAGCTGGAAACAGAACCGCAGAGAATAAAAATAAGCTTGGGGTTTCTTGAAAAATAGAGGTCCCAAGCATTTTTTAAATGGCCCAAGAAATCGGGATCTTGGGATCCCATCCAGGAAATTTCGTCAAAAACAATGACTATTTTTTGATCTTTGGCTAAGTTTCCTAAGTGCCAAAAAAGATCACTCCATTCCGAGGTTTGAAGTTTAGGCATAGTCAAGTTTTGCGCCATTTGATTGGCAAATGCATCGATTTGTCGTTGATGGGTCATCCCTTTTACAGGTGGTAATCCTGAAAAAACCAAGCTTTTTTTGTCTTTGACAAATTCTTGGATCAATCGACTTTTGCCGATACGGCGTCTTCCCCGAATGACAACTAGACTTGCGGATCTCTTTTTAGTCAGAACATTTAAATCTGCAAGCTCTTTTTTACGGCCTATGAAGTTCATTTTTGTCCTGTTGTAAGAAAGTCGCCAGTCAATTTTAAGCTGGTGGTGATGTCATTTTCATGATACAAAATCCAAGCGTTTTTTTGCATCATATAAATGGCAAATGTTATTCTTATGATGTGTGTTTTTGCTGGGATTTTATATCATGAAAATGACAATAAATTCTTATTGTATTTATAATCAATGATTTGAGGAAATGGGGCTTTATTCAAAACGCCTCTATGAGGCAAAAAAGTGGAGTGTTGAGCGCCAAGAAGCGAGCGGTTAAGATGTATACTTAACCCAGGATACCTGCAAAGTCTTTTTATTGAGCAACAAAATCAACGATAAAAATGATATAATGATATAACGATGAAAAAAATTCCTATCGTTTAATCATTATATCGTTCCAATCATTTTTTGTCTCATGCTTCGGAGGACTTTGCAGGTATCCTGATACTTAACCGGTTTTTGAAGTTATTTAGGTTTACCAAGCCGAGATCATATTTTAAATGTTGAAATGGGTTCGGTATAAAATGTCGTTGTGATACAAGGAGTATAACCTTACCCCCTATGACCCCATCATGAATGCAAATCGCAGAGCGGCTCTCAAGCCGACATCGAATTATCTTAAGAGGATTGCAGCGTTTCAAGAGAAGATGCGCCAAGCAAAGCTCGATGTGTGTTTGATCGATCAGCCTCTTGATCTATTTTATTTTACGGGGATGCAGCTTTCTGTTGGGCAGTTGGTGATCCATCGAAATGGTGTACACCTTTTTGTTGATGGGCGATATATTGCGGCTGCACAATCCTGCTCACCAGTGAAAACTTCTCTCTATAAAGAGGCTGACCTCGCGGCATTTCTTCAAAAATGCAAGGCAAAAAAACTTGGATTTGATAGTGCTCATATCTCCTATGATCAAGTCATCAAATTGGAAGCTCTTCTTAATAAACACAATGTCTCTGCTCGACTCATTGCGGTAGGTTCCCTCTTTAAAACAATCCGTTTGATTAAAGATGCAGCAGAAATAAAGCAGTTGCGCTCTTCGGCAGACCTTCTTTACAAGGGGTTTCAATATCTGCGTACGCAACTAAAAGTGGGTGTGACTGAGGGTGAAGTTGCACAAGCATTTGAAATCTTTTGCTTGCAGCAAGGAGCTGAAGGGATGGCATTTGAGCCGATTGTTGCCTTTGGGGCTAATAGCGCGATGCCTCACTATCGGGCTGGAAAAGCAAAGCTTCGCAAGGGGGATCCTATTCTCATCGACATTGGCGTGATTGTGGGTCATTACCATTCAGACATGACGCGGATGTTGTTCTTTCAAAAGATCGATCCGTTTATCGGCAGTGTGTATGAAGTGGTGCGCTCAGCGCAAGCGGCTGCATTAGAATTGTGCCGTCCGGGAGAGGCTGTTGGGAAATTGGATGAAGCGGCGCGCGCGGTCATGCGACGCTATAAGATGGAATCTGCATTTATGCATAGCTTGGGACATGGAATTGGATTGGAAACGCATGAATCTCCGCGGATTAAGTGGGATGGAGAGGAAAAGGATGTGATTTTGGAGCCGGGGATGGTGGTGACCATTGAGCCGGGACTTTACTTTCCTGGGCGTGGTGGGGTGCGGTATGAAGATACAGTTGTTATTACGAAAAAGGGATATCAGAATTTTTTTCCTGAAATGAAGAAAAAAGAGGTTATCGTTAGATGAGCGTATCCTATATAAAAAACATCATTTCTTTTCGCCCTTTTTGGTTTCTCTAGCCCAGTTTTTTTTGCCATGTGCGCGCACATTGTCCAAAAAAAGCTGAGCTAGAGAAACCAAAAATCATCGAAAATAAATCATTTTTTTCATACAGGATACGCTCATGAGCTTGCGCTACCGTTTGTTTTTATGGATCACTGTTTGCTTTTTAGCTGCAGGAGCTGTTGATTATCTTCTGGATAATTTCACGACGGATAAAAAAATTGCCGATGCGCAAGAGCTTTTAAAGAAAAAAATTATTGAGGTGAGCGAAGAGAAGAGGCAGCGCTATGAGAGCTTCCTCGCGTCGTCGATTGCAGATCAGCAGTCTTATCTTGATTTTACATTGACTCAGCTAACAAATTTTTTCCTACAGGCCGCGCATTTTGCTCCGATTCAAGTCAACGAAAAGCAAGGAACGTGGGCAGATGCAGCGGATGTCCTTGTTCGCAATCAGGGGATCGATCTGATTCAAAATACGATTGATGGAAAATTGGTTTCTTGTATTGCTCCCCGTCCTGCGTCACTCGATCTTTCTTATACAATCCCGATTGATGATAATATGGCTTGGGTGATGATGGGGGATGAGCTCGACGCAAAAATGCCTTTGATCGGAGTTCGGGTGGCTATTGATTACGCTCCTGGTTACACTCAGCCTGAAGGGGAACAGATTTCGCTTCGCAAAGGGGCTCTTCCTGAAGGATATCTCTTATTTTCTATAGAAGATCTGTTAAAACCAACGGTTGCAAGTGTGCAAGCCCCGATTTTTCAAAAAGAGATCCTCACTGCCCAAGGAAAGGTGCCGCTCCCTTGGAGCGAGGGATTTAATCTTGTTTTAAATGGCTTCTACCAGTCGTTTGCAAAAGCAAGAGATTATTTGCAGCAAGGACTTGGACACTTATCGAGCATTCAAAGCAGCGATATTCGCGCTTGGGTTGAAAAAGAACTTCGATCTAAGGGCAAAAGCCTCGATACGATTCAGGTGTATCCCCCAGGATATTCTAAAATTTCTTCGCAGTTTATTGAGCAGCGGTTAAATGAGATCACAAAAGCTTATCACCAAATTGATATGATTTGGGTGATTGCCTCTTTTTTTGATACTGGAGTTTTTGGAAATAATCTTTTCCAACCTCCATCTCCTCGTGGAATTTCAGTGAATCGGTTTGGTGAGGCGGAAGGGGGAGGGCTTCATACGAAAGATGATTTTTTCCCGATCGCTTTTTTTAACGATGCTCGATATTACCAGAACCATCACGATCCGAATAGTTTATCAAATTTAGGAACGAGTATTGCTGTTTTTCGAGGTCCTGAACACCATGTGTATTTAGGAAATACAGCGCAATTGCTTGCAGTTGATCAAGGTAAAGAAAAAACGGGGTATCTGACCTTAGCTATTGATGGAGATCACATCCTTCAGCGTCTTGTTGAAACGGTGAGTCAGACGGCTTTTTTGATTTATAACAATGAAGTATTCGGGGCTCTTTCAGATAAAGGGGAAAGGATTAACCTTTCCGCTCAAGACTCTGTTGCTTTAAGTGGCATCGTAAAGGGAACTACGGGTTTTATTACTTGGAATAACGTCAATTATTTTTATAGTCGTATGACTCCCTTTTCTGAAGTTGACCTTCATTTTTTGATCTTGAATCCAGTTGCTGTTGAGTTTGCGTTTACTAAATACGTTGTTAATGGCGCTATTGAAGTGATTCAATCAGTGTTGTTCAATGTTCATTTTATTGGATTTTCAACAATGGTTTTCGTTTTGTTGTTGTTACATCGAATCTCTCTTCGGATCACCCGTCCGATTACACTATTGGCTTTAGCAACAAAACAGATAGGAGAGGGTCACTTGGACAACGTCAATATTCCCCACCCTAAAAATAAGGATAGTGGAGATGAGGTTGCCACTTTATGTACGGCATTTGAGCAGATGGTAGTAGGGATTAAAGAGAAAGAAAAAGTCAAAGCTGTTTTAAACAAAGTTGTCTCACAGGAAATTGCGCAAGAAATTCTCAAAGGGAATATTCATCTTGGGGGGGAAGAAAAGAAGGTCACTGTGATGTTTGCCGACATTCGGAATTTTACTCACATGACTCAGAATATGAAACCGCAGGATGTTGTCGATTTGCTCAATTCCTGCATGACGCGCGTTTCTAATATTATCGATGATAATGGAGGAGTTATTGATAAATATGTCGGAGATTCCACGATGGCTCTATTTGGAGCGCCAGTTCCCTATCTTAATAGCGCGATGCAGGCGATCTCAAGCGCATTGAAAATTGTAGAGGAGATCAAACAGTGGAACGTCGAGAGAACGTCTCGGGGGGCACATCCGATTGAAATGGGAATTGGGATTCATACGGGGATGGTACTAGCTGGAAATATGGGAGCAGAGAATCGTTTGAATTATACGGTGATAGGGCGTAATGTGAATCTCGCTTCTAGACTGTGCGGTTCTGCTCAAGGAATGGAAATTCGCATTAGCAAAGAGACTTGGAATGAACCATCTGTGCAGGATCAAACAATTGCGGAGTCTCTCGGGCCGACCTTGTTAAAAGGATTTGATGACCCGATAGAGGTGTTCCGGGTGATTGGAAGGAAAACTTAAAAGAGGGTTTTAACAGGCGGTGAGAACAAGAATCGCGCTTTTACAGCTCTTTAGTTTAGCCGCCTGTAGCGGATCTGCACTTGTTTTCCCAAAGTGGTCGAGCCTATTCATGCTCGCCTATTTTCTTTTTAGCGGCAGCATTTGGCTTGCTTCTAGCCGGATCAAAGGGAATCTCCAATTCAACGAAGAGAAAAATGAAAAAGAAGTGATCCTCGAGGCCTTAGGTGAAGGGGTCATTGCGGTGGATGTTCAAGGGAATATCCGTTATGTTAATTTCATGGGAAGTCGGATGCTTGGAATTCCGAAACGGCATCTTCTTGGCAAGCCTTTTCCAAAGAACGCAGAGAAGCCGCTGTTTGAAAAATGTCAGTTTCTTTTGCGCGCAGCTCAAGACAAACACTCTGTAGTCACCGACTCTTTGGCGTGTGGCGAGTCCAAGCGCGTTTATTTTGATTTGATTGCAGCACCGAAAGCCCATAACACGGGCGCGATTATTGTTCTTCAAGATAAGTCAAGTCATTACCGTGTGCTTGAAATGGGAAAAGATTTTGTTTCAAATGCATCCCATGAGCTCCGCACACCAATTACGATTATTAAGGGATTTGCAGAAACGCTTCAAGAGATGCCGGAGCTCCCCTCTGAAATGCTCTCAGAGATCATTGAGAAGATCGCGCGCAATTGTCAGCGGATGGATAAGCTTGTGAAAAATCTACTCACCTTGGCAGACATCGAGAATCTATCGGATTCCCGTTTTCAGGAATGTGACTTGATCGCTTTAGTTGAGAATTGTCGCCAGGTGGTCCTTGCGGTATATCCGAATGCACAGATTGTAATTGAAAGGCGCTCGGATTCTGTCATTGCCTGCGCCGATCCTGAAATTTTGGAGCTTGCGATTCTTAACCTGATCGACAATGCGGCAAAATATTCCAATCCTCCTGCACAGATTGCGATTACTATTGATCAACAGGGAGATGAGGCATCGATTGTGATTGCAGATCAGGGCATTGGGATTCCCGTTTCCGATTTAGATCATATTTTTGATCGCTTCTACACAGTTAATAAGGCGAGATCTCGTAGGCTTGGTGGTGCGGGGCTTGGGCTCTCTATTGTGAAAACGATTATTGAAAGGCATGAGGGGATCATTTCGGTGACCTCGACATTGGGTCATGGGACGTCATTCCATCTGCTTCTGCCTGTCCATCATGTGATTCGCAATGCTTGAATAGAGCATTGGTCGAGAGGTTTTGTAAAAAACTTGACCTATTCAAGGTTTTTGATAAAATTCTAGTTCTTTTGAAGGAGTTTCTTGTGAGACATCTGATTTTACTAATGTTTTCTGTTGCATGTACGTCAGTTTTTTCTTATGAACATTTTTCTGATGAATCCTCTAGCTATTTCGAATTGACAAAGGATGTAGATTCTGAAATTAATGAGCTGTTAACGATTTCTGAAAAGTGTCTATTTTCTGGAAATTTTATTGAGGCTTTGCGTAATGTGCAAAAAGTTGATGGGCTTCTTTCTCTAATTGCAGACAAAAATGGTCATCAAAAAATGCGCTTGATGTTCGATGAGGCGGTAATTATTACTTGCATAGAAGGGCCAACAGAAAATAGTTACCGGAAGTTTGCTGATTTTAATGATTTTCTTGATTCCAAAATGTGTAGTCAATCAAAATTTAGCGAGCAGCCGGACCTTTTTGACGCAAATGGACATTGGCCAATAGTAAATGATGGCCCGATAAGCATAGAAGAATGTCTTGAGCGCGTGGAAAAGATTCTACAATTCTTGCAAGATGCTTGTGATTTACTTCCGATACACGATGCAGCTCGGATTGCGTTAAAGGCAACAATTTATGCGATTGGAGAGAAAGCAAAACGTTGCTGTACTCAAAATGGTTTTTGGATAACTTGCATTCAACCAGTGGTGGACGCATGGAAACAAGCAGATGTGTTTGGAATCCCTCCAGATCCCTGTTGGGATTGATGTTTTGTGGGATGACATTTTTTAGCCCCCTTAGAGCTTTAGAAGTTTTTAATGTTAATTCGAGTTCTTCTTATAAAGATTTCGACTATGCTATTGTGAGTACGGTTTCCTTTGTTTTTTTTGGAGCCAAGGAAATAGATGTTAATTCCTTAGTAAAATCTGTAGGTGGCGAAAAAGCGGAAGTGGTAATTACTGGAAAATCAGGTCTCGAAGTAAAAACGTTATTTTGTGATGTTAATGTCCACACTTCGATTTATAGAAATAATGTAGAGAAGTCGGTATTGGTAAAAATTGATGCTTATGTTGAAGGTGTTGCAAAAACAATGCTTAATTCAGAAGGGAAACCTTATAGAAGCAATATTTCGATTTCATCGGACATTTTTGTGTTAACTGATTCAATAGAGCCGAAGGAAATAGAGCTTGCTATTGCGAAGAGATTGCAAACATTGTCTGATAAAATAACGAATGCTAGAAAAACTAAACCGAAATTCTTTGTAGTTCATTAAGCTTGATCAAATGAATTAATTTGCTTATTTCTTTGCGCAACTCCGCGTGATCCGCATTTCTGTTTCAGGGTCAATTCCGGTCAGATTTTCTTTCTTAGGAATCTGTCTAGAAAAATTGAGATAGGGTTCAAACAATGCAAGTCCGCCGGCAACTGCATGATGTTTGAATAAGAGCTCTTGGACCTCTGCTTGCTCGAGGATGCGATAGGTTTTTGTTTTGGCGAACTGTTGTTTTTCTGCTGTTAGAATCTCCTGTGCAACTTTTGGGCCAAAAAGAGCTTCTAAAAGAGCTGGAGGTGCAAAATAGAAATAGAATGTATTTTCCTTTTTTTCTTCTCCAATTGTAAAAAAATCTCCCAATGGAGGAATGCCTACCTTTTGCTCGACTGAATAGTTGTTTGTCCCTTTGAGCATGTGATAGTAGATCTCTTGCAGTACAGGATCTTTAGGAAATAGGTCAGCAAGACTTTCGCATGTATCGAGTGCTTTTTCTTGAATAAGCATCGCGTTTAAGAGTTGCACTTCCCATCCTTTTTTTAATGTTTTGGGGATGATTGGTGTGTCTTGGTACAAAAGGACAAGCAGTTTAGCTGCAGTTTGATACACGATGTGGTTTGATGGGGCCGTGAGAGGCTCAAAAAGAGGCGTTAAGCTTAGCTTCGCTGTCTGCGGAGGAGGGATAATCGCTCGAAATGGGATTGAAGTTGTTAATTTCTTGTTTGGTTTCGGTTCTTTTGGAGTTGCAGGCGCTGTTGGTTCTGTTTTTTTTGCTGCAGGGGCACGCTTAAATTTCCTCTCTTCGATTCGATTGTTGACAGCGCGCTCGGTGCGCGCAGCTGCATTGAGGCTCCCCTCTGCAATCACGAGTGATTTGGCATCGCGCAAGAAAGTGAAACAGATGCAGGAAAAGATGAAGATGAAGCTACAGATTAGGGGAAGAATATTCATAGGTGTCCTGGAGACCTCTCGTAGGTGATTTTAGCATCAGCATTGGGAAAGAAAAATGTAGAGGTCAGTTTGTCTTTTGGCGCGCTCTTAAATGCCCAGGTCATCGTAAAAAATGGGGGAAGGGGATCCTTTTTCCCCCACGTGTGTCTCCATTGTTTTTTCTTTACATCGAAAAAGTTAAATGAAATCTCTTCAACCTGCTCTAAAAAGACTTCTTGTCTCGAACCCTTTTCCCCCCAAGTGACTAAACAGAGCTGATCTTGCGCATTGTGGTAGAGCATCCCTTTGAGCTTTCCGCAAAAGTGGGAATCTGGATCGATTCCATAATCATAAGAGAAAAAGAGCGCAGGGGAGGTAGCATCTGGATGGGAAAGGGTATAGAAGAATCGGGGGGTATCCCCTTGTTCTATGTGGGCTTGAGCAAAGAGGTGGGAGAGCCTTTGCCGCATCAATTCAATGGGCATTACTGTTTTTTTAAGTTCTTTGATTTCAATTTGTTTTTTGGAGATTTGGAAATAGAATGTAAGTACACCGCTGAGGATGAGTCCCGCGAGCACAAGCGCGATGAGCACTTCTAGAAGAGTTAGATTATTCTTTTTTCGGCGAGTATCCATGGGGATATCATGGAGAACGTCCCCTCTTTTTTCCTAGCAGTTTTTTCATTTGAGCCCCAGGAGGCTTCAAAGAGACGTAAGCCAAGGCAGCTGCTAAGAGCAGATAGACCAGGATGCTGACAGCATCTGGCAACAGAGCCTTGCTATCGGAGGGGATCACTTTTAGGACCACAAAAAGAGCGATGAGGACTCCCATGCAGGCATCCCCTGCAATCAACCCCGACGCAGCGAGAATCCCCCTTGCAGCAGGTTCAGGAGAATTGGTTCGATTGTTTACTAGAAATGAGATAATTCCGCCGATCATCATAGAGGTGCTTAATGAAAGGGGCAGGTAGAGGCCGATGGCAAATGGGAGGATAGGGAGCTTTAAGAGTTCCATGAGAAGACCTAAAATCACACCGATCATGACTAATGTAATAGGGATATCTCCTTCGATAACCCCTTGAGCGATGAGTGCCATCATCGTTGCCTGAGGAGCTGGCATTTGGGCTGTTCCAAATCCATAACTCGCATTTAGAAGATAGAGTGTCCCCCCGATGGCAAGAGCGGGAAGCAGAATGCCGATGATCTCTCCGATTTGCTGGAGACGGGGTGTTGCCCCGAGAAGAAATCCTGTTTTTAGATCTTGTGAGGTCGTTCCGGCAAGAGCAATTGCAACATTAGCCACGACGCTCATGGTTAGAGCTGCTATTAAATAAAATCTTTCTGTCCAGCCAAGGGCAACGAAGATAAGGCAGGTAATAAGAAGTGTCGTGATGGTCATTCCTGAGACAGGATTTGACGTGCTTCCGACAATTCCCACGGTAAGTGAGGTGACCGCCACAAAAAAGAATCCCAAGAGAACTAGTAGCACGATGGTCAAGAAATTCATTGGGAGACCAGGAAACAGCCAGAGGGTTAAAATGATACCGAGTGATCCTATCAGAAGCCAGCGCAACGAGATGTCTCGATCGGTGCGCAGGGGGTGGGGTTTAAAGCTAAATCCTTGAAAGAGTTCGTCGAATCCAATCCGCAAGGTTTTGACAATGAGGGGGGCAATTTTGGCCAAACTTAATAGGCCGCCGATGGCAACAGTTCCAGCTCCAATGTACCTAACATAATTGGACCACACCATCTCAGCATCCATTGTATTGATTGCCACGTGAGCCGGGTAAATCACAGTTGTTGAACCTGCGCCAAACATGCGAATGAGTGGAATGATTACCCACCATCCGATCGCGCCTCCTGCAAATAATAAAGAGGAGATGCGCGGGCCTACGATGAAGCCAACACCGAGTAAAGAGGGCGTGCAATCGATGCTCAATTCAGTGCGCTGAAATGGTGAGATGACCCAACTGGGGACTTCTCGAAATAGATACAGTCCGCTTGAGCATAATTTATGCAAGCCGCCAACTGCAATTCCCATCAAAGTCAGGAGGGCTTTGGGGCCAGAGGATTCTCCCGATTTTAAAATTTCCGCGCACGCGGTTCCTTCGGGAAACGGGAGTTTGCCATGCTCTTTGACAATCAGGTAGCGGCGCATGGGGATCATGAAGAGGACTCCCAAAATTCCTCCTAAAGCAGAGAGGAGAAAAATGCGAGAGGGAGACGGCTGTGCACCCATTAAAAAAAGAGCAGGAACAGTAAAAATGACACCAGCTGCAAGCCCTTCGCCGACAGAAGCAATGGTTTGAACTAGATTATTTTCTAAGATCGAGACATTGCGAAAGAAAGTGCGTAAGATAGTCAGAGAGAGGACTGCGGCAGGAATGGAGGCTGTGACTGTTGTGCCTACTTTAAGGCCTAAATAGGCATTTCCAATCCCAAAGATCAACCCTAAGAGCATCCCTAAAATGACAGCTCTTAAGGTAAATTCTCGAGTTTTTCTATCAGCAGCAGCAACGTACGGCTTGTGCACGGACATGAAGGCATCCTGTTTTGAGTGCTTATTGACACCATGCACATAAAATTATTTTTAATCTAGAGGTCTGTAAATAAAGTTCTTGCTATTGCTGCAGTGTCGAAAAGGAGTATATAGTAGTGCCAGTTGAAAGTTAGACAAATTTCGGCCGCAGCATCTCCCCTTTTTTTATTCGGTTCCATCGACCCTGTGCTAGCACAGGGCCCTCGAGTTTGGACAAATCGAGAGGGCTACCCTCTCGAGCTCTCCCTCTACCGCC
>CAYWSY010000062.1:0-12321 GCA_964461105.1 uncultured bacterium | reverse complement strand
CGCGGGCGCTTTCACGCGAAAACTAGCACCAAGAACTTTTTATACAGACTACTAGCACCAAGAACTTTTTATACAGACTACCAGTGAGGGTGTGAAGTGCTCTTGACCTTGATCCTGATTCTATGCGGTTTTCTAATGATCTCCGCTTTCTTATCTTCCTCAGAAGTGGCTCTGTTTTCTCTCTCATCAATGAAGGTAAAAACGTTTAAGGTTGATGAGGATCCTCGTAAGCAGCAAGTTGCCCTTCTGCTCGCTTCTCCAAGGGATTTACTTGTCACCATTATCATGATTAATGTGATTACAAACATCATGATCCAAAACATCACATCGAGTATTTTTGGGGATCTTTCTGGATGGGCATTAAATGTCGGTGTTCCCCTTGCTCTGACTCTGGTTTTAGGCGAGGTCCTTCCGAAATCTGTGGGGTTAGCGCATAACGTTTCCCTTTCTTATCGAGTGGCTCCCATTTTAACGATAGCGCAACGAGTGCTACTTCCTTTCAGAAAACTGCTCATTGCCGTAACGACTCCGATTTCTCGGATGATGTTTTTCTTTTTGAAAAAAGATGAAGAGATCTCAATCGATGAGCTTCAGCATACCCTTAAAACATCGCGTACTAAAGGGATTTTAAATGAAGATGAAGCGGAGCTTGTGAGGGGATATCTGCATTTACAAGAATCTCAAGTCAAGGAATTGATGCGTCCGAGGGAAGAGGTGATTTTCTATGATATTGAAGAACCTCTTTCGAAGTTAGTCCATTTATTTGTCGATCAGGAATGCTCCCGAGTGCCTGTCTGTAGAGGGTCATTAGATCAGGTGATTGGGATGATTTCTGGGCAGATGTTTTTTTTACATCGAGATGCGATTCAGGATGCACAGGATCTCTTAAAGGTGGTTAAAAAACCGTTCTTTGTCCCTGAATCGATTCCAGCGCCGATTGTGCTGCGTCAATTGTATGATCGAGAAGAGCCGCTTGCGATGGTGGTCGATGAATATGGGTCGATCTCTGGACTCATTGCACTCGAAGATTTAGTTGAAACAGTTGTGGGTGAGATTGCGGATGCGAGAGATGAAAAGAGTCGCTATACGAGATCTGGGGATGATGTGATGATTGCAAGTGGAAAGTTAGAAATTTCAGAGTTTGAGGAGATTTTTGGGGTTAGTTTGCCAAGCGCTAACCACATGGTCTCTTTAGGTGGATGGATCACGGAGCAGATGGGGGATATTCCTAAGACTGGAGTGAAATTCACATCTCATGACTTTTTATTTCATATCCTCTCTGCTGACCCCAAGCGAGTGCGCCGTGTGTATATCCGTAGATTGAAACCCGCTCAAATAAAGAAGGGTAAATGAACCATCAGTGGCAATTCTTCCTCTTTCTGACACTGCTTTGCATTTGCATTCAAGGGCTCTTTGCCATGGTTGAAATGGCTTGCGTCTCTTTTAATAAAGTGAGATTGCAGTATTACGTTAGTAAGCGGCAGCGTAGAGCGATTTGGCTCAGCTATTTGATCAATCACCCAGCGCTTTTATTTGGAACCACGCTTATTGGGGTGAATACCGCATTGATTATCGGTTCAGAATGCTCAAGGCGGTTATATGATTCTCTTGGAGTCAATCCCGATTGGGCACCTTTGACTCAGATTGTTATTGTACTTGTGTTTGCTGAAATCTCTCCGATGTTTGCAGGCAGGCGTTATGCTGAGAATGTCGCCATGCTAGGCATCCCGATCCTCTATTTCTTTTCGATCGTCTTACGCCCTGTGATTTGGGCTTTGGATCTGTTGTGTCGTGGGTTGAATCGTTTAATTGGGACCCCTGTTGCAGCGGGGGTGTATCTTTCCAGAGAAGAGCTTCAAAATGTGATTGCGGAGCGGGAAGAGACGATCATCTCTGAGACCAATCAAAAGGAATTTGATACAGTTGTGGAACATATTTTTACCCTAAAAAATCAAACTGCAAAAGATATGATGCTCCATTTAAGTGCAGTTCCTATGATCCCTTCTATGAGCACAATTGGGGAGATGCGAAAATTTCTGCATGAAAAGCATACCGCATTTGTCCCGCTTTATCAGCGTTCTGTACACAATATCGTTGCAATTGCCTATCCCCGAGACTTGCTTCGCGTGCCAGAGGTAAAACGGGTAAGAGAGTTTGCAAGGTCTCCTTGGTTCATTACAGAGAGCACCTCAATTTTGCAGATCCTCAAGCAATTTCGACGCAATAATGAGAGTTTGGCTATTGTCCTTAATGAAGCTGGCCTTGCGACGGGGGTGCTTACCCTAGATGAGATCATTGACGAGATTTTTGGAAGATCAGACGATTGGATGTCTTTTGGGGATATGGTGCCAAGAGCGTACCACATTGTTGTTGACAGAACTTTCCCATCAGAGATGCGGCTTGAGGATTTTAACAGCCAGTTTAACGTGCATTTAGCTTATCAGGACGCTGAGACATTCGATGAGCTGATGACCAAAGCATTGGGCCATCCTCCATCTAAGGGGGAAACGGTCCGGATCGATCAGTTTGAACTCACCGTTGAGGAAGCCTCTTTGCTCGGGGCGAAGTCAATTTTAGTTCGGACTGTTTTTTGATTGAGGAGGAGGCACGTCTCGGATGACTCCATCGGGAGTGACTACTTTGACATCGCCAAGCTGCCAGTCGATCGGTTCGTCGTTTTCATTAAGGATCATCGGCTTTGAGTGCAGATCCGCAACGCTTGATTGTAACAGAAGGCACAATCCAAGTTGAATGATACCCAAGGCGCAAATAAAATTTCTGACATTAATTTTCACGTGAAAACTCCCGTAGTTAAAGGATTGTAAATTTATGAATTATCTGTGTTTGTTGTGTTAATGTCACGTGCGTTTTTAATGTTTGAATCATTCCTTTTTTTTGCTTTTAAAAAATAATTTACACTCTTTTTTTCTTTTCTATCTTTTCTAAGAGATGCTAACCTATCCATTATGTCTGTGTTACTAGGTATCCACTCTCTTTCAAAATCCTACGGAACTCAAACGCTGTTTAAGGCGATTTCGTTCACGCTTGTCCAGGGGGATCGCGTTGGACTTATTGGCCCTAATGGGGCGGGAAAGTCAACTTTAATAAAAATTTTAGTTGGTGAGGAGAAAGAGGATTCTGGGTCAATCTCCAAAAAGCAGGGGCTTCGAGTTGGCTACTGCAGTCAGGTTCCAGAGTTTCTCCCCTTGCCTCTTCTTGATGTTCTTCTTGCTGCAGTTCCCGGTGAAGATGAGCTTGAAGCGCTTACTAGAGCGCGCATTTTGCTCGGAAAAGCGCAATTTGCTGATGAGACTGTGAATGCTTCTGTGCTTTCGGGCGGTTGGAGAAAACGGCTGGATTTAGTGCGCGCATTAATGCAAGAGCCTGATTTGCTGTTGTTGGACGAGCCAACGAACCACTTAGATCTTGAAGGGATTTTGTGGTTAGAAAAATTCTTGATGCGAGAGAAAATTGCGTATCTTGTGATCAGCCATGACCGTTATTTCCTTGAGCATGTCTGTAATAAGATCATTGAGCTCAATCCCTGTTATCCGGAAGGGCTGTTTACGAGCGATGGGAATATGAGCGCGTTTACAGAGCATAAGCAAGCCTTTTTGGAAGCTCAAGAGCAGCAGCAGCGGGCAATGGCATCTGTCATGCGCGATGAGCTTGCGTGGTTGCGCACAACACCAAAAGCGCGCACAACTAAGTCAAAGTCGAGGGTGGATCGAGCCCATGCCCTAATGGAAGATTTAAATGAGATCAAAAAACGCAATCAGGTGACTAGAGTCGAGCTGGATTTTTCCGCTTCTGAAAGGCAAACGCGTAAATTGCTAACTGCAACCAATCTTTCCAAATCTTTGGGCGGGCGGCTTTTGTTTAAAGGAGTCGATATTAAACTCGCTCCGGGAGCTCGTTTGGGGATTGTGGGGAAAAATGGAACGGGTAAAACAACCTTACTGAAAGTGTTAGCAGGACAGCTTCCCACAGATACAGGGACGATTAAGTATGCCGATGATCTCCAATTGGTTTACTTCGATCAGCATAGGGAGCAGGTTCCGCCACATCTCCCTTTACGCGAAGCGTTGAGTCCCAATGGCGATTTTGTCACTTACCAGGGCAAATCAATTCATGTAAATGGCTGGGCAAGACGCTTTCTCTTTTCTCCTGATCGGCTCGACCTTCCTGTCAGGTGTCTTTCAGGGGGAGAGCGGGCGCGCATCCAGATTGCTAAGCTGATGCTTGAGCCCGCAGATATTTTGTTTCTAGATGAACCGACCAATGATCTCGACATTCCTACATTGGAAGTGATCGAAGCTAGTTTAATGGAGTTTGCGGGCGCCGTTGTAATGATTTCTCACGACAGGTGTTTGATGGATCAGATTTGCAATCAGATTTTGGGCCTTGGGGCTGAGAATGAGGCGCAAATCTTTGCAGACTATGCGCAGTGGGAGCGGGCAATTCAAGCATCTGCAGTGACCAAGCAGGCAGAGGCTGTAGCGGCGCGGGCGCCTGTAACAAAATCTAAAAAGCTCTCCTACAAAGAGCAAAAAGAGCTCGAGTCGATGGAGAAAAGCATCGTAGCTGCCGAAGATGAGATCGAAGCGTTGCAACAGAAGCTCGATGATCCGAAAGTGCATGCTGATCCACAAGTTGCCCTGGAGCATTACCGTCTGATGTCGGAGGCTCAAAAGAGGCATGAGGAGCTCTTTGAGAGATGGGAATATCTGGATAAGAAATCGCGTTAGCGAAGTTTTCTAACTGCCTCTATAACAACTTCCACACAGCGATCGATCTCTTCTTCGGTTGTGTAACGGCTGAGGCTGAACCGAATAGCGGAGCGTGCGAGCTGATGGGGGATTCCCATGTTGGTTAGCACGCGCGAGGGTTCAAGGGCGCCAGATGAACAGGCCGATCCATGGCTAACTGCAATTCCAGAAAGATCTAAGAGCATGAGGAGTTCTTCTCCTTGGACATGTTGAAATGTAAGGTTAACGGTATTGCAGATTCTCGGCCCTTCGCCGCTGACAATAACGGGACCGAGATGTTGAATAAGTTCCGTTTCGAGCTTTGTGCGTAAACGCTGCATCCTCTCTGTGGCGTCTGGAAGTTCTGTGCCTAGAAGGTCAATTGCCTTGGCCATTCCGATAATTCCAGGTAGATTTTCGGTGCCGGCTCGATAGTTGTATTCTTGATCCCCACCCAATAATATTGGGCGCAATTTAAGCGAGGATCTCACGATCGCGAATCCAGCTCCTTTGGGGCCATGAAATTTGTGAGCTGAAAATCCGATTCCTGTCACACCTTTAGGAAGTGTAAAGAGTTCTTTTCCTAACAAGCCGACTCCGTCGATAATCAGGGGAATGTGCGCTTGAAGCGCAAGGGCGCTGATCGCTTCGAGGTCGATTTTAACGCCAGTTTCCGTATTTACTGCAGAGAGGATGATCGCCCTGGTATCGGGGCGAATCGCTAGCTTAATCGCCTCCACCTGGACGGCTCCCCAAAGCCCCGCGGGGAGAAAAGAGACAGCCTGACCTTGATTTGCGTAGGCTTCTAAAGTTTTATTGACACAGGAATGTTCGATATCTGAGGTGATCACATGCCCGTGAGGAGGTCCTGTGAGGATGCCATGGACGAGCAGGTTCATCGATTCGGTGCCTCCAGAGGTGAAGATCACCTCTTGGGGCTTTACCTTAAAAAATGTTGCAATGCTCTCTCTTGCTTTGAGCAGGTGCTGTTTAGCCGCTCTTCCGAAAGAATGGATGCTCGAAGGGTTACCTGGCAAAAGAGAAAGCTCGGGGAGCATCGCTTCAAGCACACGAGGGTCGACGCCCGTTGTGGCGTTGTTATCAAGATAAATGTGGGGGCGCATAAACTAAATTGTTAATTTAACCATGAGGATCGTAATATTATCATTTCCCCCCTTTTCTAGGGCAGTATTAACAAGAGCTTCAACTGCATCTTCGATGGTAGGTGCAAGCGAGAGGATCGAGGCGATTTCTTCGTCTGGGACCATATCGGTCAGGCCGTCGCTGCAAAGGAAATAGATATCATTTGGAAGGGTTGAGAGGATTCCAATGTCGGGCATGACGTGAGAGGTTGTTCCGAGTGCCCGTGTAATGACATGTTTGTTAGGCAAATTTTCGGCCTCTTCTACCTCTCCTTGAGTAATGAGCATGGAATAAAGGGAATGGTCATGGGTGAGTTGCTTGAGCTCTCCTCGATAGCGGTATAGGCGTGAATCTCCGATGTGGGCGTAGATAAGGCTCTCGTCATGGATCATAAAACAGCAGAGGGTTGTTCCCATGCCGCTGTAGGTATGATCTTGCAAGGATAACTTCCAGACTTTGTTATTGGCCTCGGAAACAGCTGTACGTAAAAATTGTCCAATCTGTTCAGATGAAAGGGAGAGATTTGCGCTTTTGACTTGATCACAGATCGTATTGACTGCTTCTGCTGCGGCAATTTCTCCAGCGTTATGCCCTCCCATTCCATCTGCTAAAGCAAAAAAACGCTGCTCTAGAACAAAATCAAATAGATCTTCGTTGTTTTGCCTAACGAGGCCGATGTTGGAAAGACCACAGCTTTCGATCTTATAGTTCATGGACCTCACGGGGTGGCGGTTCTTGGAATTTGCCCATGAAGAGCACTTCTTTAAGATCAAGATTTAAGATGAACATGAGGAAGGGGTGATCGGCAATAAATGGAGTTGATGGAGAAGAGGGGGGGAGTGATTTGACTCCGATGGCAGCTGCTGTGCTTGCAGCAGCGGTGACTCCCTGTTCATCAAGCGCAATAAAGGTTTGATGCAGGACTGTGCTGAGGTAAAGGTCGAGCTTTCCATCGATGCCAGAGAAGTTTGCTTGAGTTGTAAAGGGGAGTTTCATTCCGAGGGTTTGTAACGTTTCGTTCAGGTTAATGCGTTCTGTTAATGTGAATTTAGGGAGTTTCAGGTCAATGTGCGTTTGGGCAAGTTGATCGATCCATTCATGGAAGTTATCATCGAGCTCTTCTTCAACGCGGCTTAAATTTTCAGCTGAACGAGGAAGGACGATCACAAAGGCAATGGGAGAGTTTGCAAAAGGCAGAGCAACGACTTGAATCAGATCATTCTCGTAAAAGGGAAATGGTGCTGTTTGATGCATCAGCATCATTGGAGTGCTCACTTCAGGCGTCGGATAAAATGGAGCCTCTTTTGTTTTTGTAAGATCAAATGGCGATTGCCAACTTCCTTTAAAATAGACGGCATTGGTTAACACGAGCCTGGTGTCTGCGTTGAGGTCTCCGGGTTGCACCAAGTTGGTGATGTTTCCCTGTGTTTTTTCTTTAACCCATCCATTAATGGACTGAATGGCTTCAAGGGGATTTGAGAAATTGACGCGGGAAATGGTTCCGCCAAATGAACGTTCAATGGTGTGCGTATAATCGGATAGAATAAAGAATGCGTTTCCAAGCCATAATGCATTGGCTGCTATCAATGGAGTTCTTTCGGAGAGGGCTTGTCTTAAGCGAGAGGAGAGGGGCACGATCTGAGTTCGATTTGCATTTAAGTGAAGGGTTGTTTGAATTTCATCTGAAGTCTCCCCTCTGGTGCCGACAAAGAGCATTTCGAGAGAGGTGGCAATTGAATAGGGGGAGAAGAAGAGATTTGAAGAGGATGAAGCATTGACTGTTTTGTAGAGTGAATAGGCAAATGTTGTATGGTCTTTTGTCAGCTGCTTGAGTTCATCTGATTCTGTGCAATGGAGCGCACTGATTCCAAGTAGAAGCGTTGTTAAAAGAGTGCGCGACATATGTGAATCCCTCGAATTTCACCCAATGATAATGTTTTTCAAGATTCTGGCATAAACAAAATCCGAAATGAACTCATCGCATTAAAGGTCAGATGCAATCCGATCGAAGCGAATAGCGAAGATTGCCTTTCATAAATGAAACCTAAAAAGAGTGCAAACGTAAAGAGTGAAACAATGAGGGAAATATTTCCAATCCCTTGGCTTGGGGCATAGTGAAAAAATGCAAAACAAAGAGAAGAGCAGACGATTGCCAGTTTAACACTCATGAATCGTTTGAAATAGGTCTGAAGGATGCCTCGGAAGAGAAATTCTTCAATGATAGGAGCTGCAATCAAAATGGTCATTAAGGCAATGGTGAGCATCTCAGGGGAAGACAAGGTTGTTTTAAGGTAACGGACGGCCACTTGCTCGTAGGCTTCAAATCCACAGAAGATGGTTAGGAGTAAGTCGGCGATTTGTCCGACGACAATGACAAGAGGAAAACTCAATACCCAAGTAAGGGAGCCCAGAGCAATGTCCCAAATGATGGGCTTGGCGTTTGGGATCGACCAATCTTTCCAGATTTTTCGAATGAGTGTTTTTTCAAGTGTGCGGCTATAAAGAACCAAAAAAAGAAGGATGATTCCAAAAATGAGAAGCTGCAGCCAGCTCATCACGATAGGGGGAACAGGGATTTGCTTGATGCCGTAAATTTCCCTTACTAAATAGGAAAGCACAGAGGCGACTCCAATAGTCGCCCCTAGATAGATTGCAAAGACGATTGTAACTGATTTCAATGAGAGGGAAGATTTTGCAGGGACATGGGAATAAGGCAGAACGAAATAGCCTCGTGCGTATGCGATCCACAGGAGGAAAAAGCTCAACGGAGCGAAAATAAGGATCGCTTCGATGTATTCCCAATATACTGCGGAAAGAGGCATCTTACTCCTGAGAAAGAAGGATGTAGTCTTTTAATCTTGAAGAAATTTCCTTTGTAAATTGAGCGTGGGCAAGTCCAAGGGGTGTGATTGCAAAGTTTTCATCTTCCCATGAAGTTTGATAAAAATTGATGTGAGTAAACGGACGAGGGACAAAATGGGAGTCATGGATGATCTCTTGGAGTACCACTTTAGGCTCTTCTTCGCGCACATCAAATACACGTATCCGCATGCTCATTTTAAGGTCTGCTGTGCAATCTTCAGGAAGTGAGGGTTTTTTGCGGTCTTGGCGGAGCACTTCTTCATGTTCTGTGAGTTCTAAAAAGATGACAAATTGATCTTGTGCAAAGGTCTGCTTAACCCAATGGATGTCAGTTCCAAAAGGGTTTTGGTTTTCTTTTAATTTTTTAACCATTGCGCGCACTTTATTAGGTGCTGTCAGAGTTAATTCTCTTGTTTGAGAAAGCTGATAGAAGATTTCAGAGGAGAGTTCGTCAGATAAGTTCCATTCGACTTGCGCTTGAGTGCTATTGATGACAGGGATGAGTGTGACCATCGGTTTTGAGCGGTACTGTTCCGATTGAAATGCGGTCTGATCATCAGTTGTATTGTTTTGATTGCATCCGGCTCCGGCAAGTGCCATCAAGATACCGGTAAGTGCGATACGTGACATAGGTGGTTCCCCTTCTGAAGTAATAGCATTTTCCATCGTAGCAAGAAGAGCTTTTTATGGCCATGTTCAAGATTATAATGCCTTTACAAGGATCATTGCATACCCTTTGACATCATAGGTGAACTTTAACGGAGCTAACAATTGAGGTTTTTCAACAAAATCATCTGGGGAGGGGTAAGAAGTATCGATAACCCGATACCATTTTTTTCCTGAAGGGGGAGGTGGTAGTATGAAGTGAACTTTCTCAAATGTAGCATTAAATGCGATATACAGATGTTCATTGCGTGAGTGATCGATGAGCGTATAGGCAATCACCCGGTTTTCAGCTCCCCAGTTTGCTTTCAAGGGTTCTTTTCCGTGCCACTGGACATCTTTGTCGGTTAGATATTCTGTGCGCATCAGAATAGGATGGTTCTTACGGAATTGGATCATTAGGCGGAAAAAGCGGGTAAACCCCTTGTTTTTTTCAAGCAGGTCCCATTGAAACCAATTCAGCTCATTATCTTGACACCAGACGTTATTATTTCCATTGCGGGTATGGGCGTATTCATCCCCCATTAGAATCATCGGTGTGCCAATTGAGAGCATGAGACAGGCATGGAAATTGCGCATTTGCTGATAGCGGAGCTGCAGGATCTGCCGGTTGGCTGTTGCTCCTTCAACACCACAGTTCCAGCTTTCATTGTCATTGGCGCCATCTCGGTTCTCTTCCCCGTTTTCTAAGTTGTGCTTATCCATGTAGCTGACAAGATCTTTTAAGGTATAGCCATCGTGGGCGGTAACGAAATTTACACTGTGAAAGGGGAGTCTGTCGTGTCCATAGATATGTTGAGAGCCTGAAATGACACGAGAGAATTCTCCTGAGAGATCATCTGTGCCTTTGATGAATTTGCGCACTGCGTCTCTGTATTTTCCATTCCATTCCATCCATCTCCCTCCAGACGGGAAATTGCCCACTTGATAGAGGCCTCCCGCATCCCATGCTTCTGCAATGAGCTTGACGTTTACCAAAATGGGGTCATTGAGGATTTGGTCGATAACGAGGGGAGCTTGCAACGGGGTGCCGTTTTCAGCTCTTGTAAGAATTGATGCAAGATCAAATCTGAACCCATCGACATGCATTTCATCGACCCAATAGCGAAGAGAATCGACGATGAGTTGTGCTACCATCGGATGGTTACAATTGAGAGTGTTTCCTGTCCCAGAGAAGTTTTGATATTCTCCTTGAGGAGTCAGCATGTAATAGACTTGGTTATCGATCCCTTTAAATGAAAAGATAGGCCCCTGTTCATTGCCCTCTGCAGTGTGGTTGTAGACCACATCGAGAATCACTTCAATGTTGTTTTTATGCAACTCCTTAACAAGAGATCGGAATTCATCAAGAGCGGAGGTCCACCCGGAAGAAGTAGAAAAACGGTTCATCGGAGAAAAGAAGTTAATCGTTGAGTATCCCCATACATTTTTTAAGGGAGCTCCCGTCTTGGGGTTTTTATTTTTAAGTTCGCATTCATCCCATTCAAAAATCGGCATTAGTTCAACAGCATTAATTCCCAGCTGTTTTAAATAGGGGATTTTTTCAATTATGCCCGAAAAAGTTCCAGGATGCTTGACCTTGCTTGATGGCGCTTGTGTAAAGGAACGGACGTGCATTTCATAAATGATCAATTCGTTAGTAGGGATTTGGGGAAAAGTATCATTTTCCCAGTCGAAGGGGCTTGAAGTAATGATTCTTCCTCTTGGAATCTCTTGGGCTTCATTGATACCTACATGACCCCAATCGGATTTTGTTGCAAGCGCTTTGGCGTAAGGGTCTGAAAGAACTAGTTTTGGATTGTATTTGAGCTTGGGGTCATCTGTGGGACCAGATACACGATATCCATATTCGAGATGAGTATTAGGAAGTCCCTGAACAAGAATATGCCAGATGTTGCCAGTCCGATGGATCTTAGGATCGAATGGGATTTCTGCAAAGCTATGATGGCTCCCTGGGGTAAAGAGGCATAAGGTAACGCCTGTGGCATGCTCAGAGAACAATGCAAAGTTCAGGCCTCCACCTAGAGAAGTCACTCCTAGAGGAGAAGAGCGCCCTTTTTCGAGGCGATATGAGGTGGGGTTTTTCATAAGTCTTGTGTTAGCAAATGGGCATATTAAAGTAAATTTTTTAATTATTGAGCTCAATAGAAGATCAGGCTATAATGAAAATCGTGAGGGTGCAAAATCGAGGCGCGTTAAGCTATTTTTGTTGCGCTGATAACAGCCTTCTGACTATTGTGGCTTGTTATTTGATGTATACCCACTAAATTTTAATGTTACGAACAAAGAAGGAGGAGTAATCCATGTCACTGGAGAATGCCAAGGCAAACCTAAAAGAATTTGGTAAAGAGCTCAATCTGGAGTTGGCATTGGACGAGAACCACACGTGTATTCTCGGGATTGATAATGCGTTTTCTCTGCATTTAACTTATGAGCCAAACTCTGATCGTCTCTATCTATACTCCCCGATTCTCGATGGTCTTCCGAAAGATTCAGCAATTCGATTAAAGCTTTATGAAGCGCTCCTCGAAGGATCGATGCTAGGAGGTCAGATGGCCGGCGGCGGTATCGGTGTTGCTGTTCCAGAAGAATTAATTTTGATGCATGCTGTGCTCGAAATGGGCGTAGGTTCAGATCCTTCTTCACTGCGTCGTTTTGCGCCGTTGTTTGTTGAGGGCGTTGAGAAGTGGAGAGAGAGAGCGAAAAAGATCTGCGAAGGCAGAGATGATCACGATAAAGAAAAAGAAAAAGGGGGCGGTCAGCCTCCAATACCTGGACCTGGTAAGCAAGGCGGCTATATCAAGATCTAAACTCATTGGGACTGCTTCAAAAGCCCCGGGGTGGGGGGGGGGGATTGTGAGGGGTGTGGGTTTTTGAAAAAGGGCGGGTTATTTTAGGGGGGTGC
>CAYWSY010000061.1:0-12403 GCA_964461105.1 uncultured bacterium | reverse complement strand
CGGGAGCTTTCAATTCAGTCCTTTAGGGTGCCTTTGAACCGGAAGGAGTATATACTGAAACATCAAAAGCTCATCTCATAATCCTGAATCAGCAACTCCGCAACGGCATCTGAGGCCATGTTTTCGATGTCTAACCAGCGGAAAAGGGGCTCTTTTCGAAACCAGGTGAACTGGCGTTTTGCATATCTGCGGGAGGCTTGCTTGAAATCATGAACAAAGCGGGCCCAATCTTCTGCTGTCTGGGCCGTATCGAGAAAGTCAAGACACTGGCGGTAACCAATTGCTTGGCATGCTGTTAAATTATTTCTAAGACCTTCTTTATCGAGCCTGAGCACTTCATCTAAAAGGCCTTTTGCAACCATCTGATCGCATCGCGCTTCAATTTTGGGATAGAGAACCTCTTTTGGAAGATGAATAAACCAACAGCGAAAGTTATAAAGATCTCCATTTTCGGCAGAAACAATCGGTAAAGAAGAGACTTTTTGTTGGGTGAGTGTGACAATCTCAAGTGCACGAATAATTTTATGACGGTCTCTTTGCGTAATTGAAGCTGCATAGTCCGGGTCGATCTGTTTTAAACGATCATAGAGCGGCTCAGCGCCTCTAAGCTCCATTTCTTCTTCAAGCCTAAGGCGCAGTTCTGGAACGGACGGAGGTCCGCTGGGCGGACCATAAATGAGGGAATGGATGTAAAACCCAGTGCCTCCAACAACAATAGGCACCTTCCCCTTCGCAAAAATTTCATCAATTGCTTGTGTTGCCTCTTTATAAAATTCGACAACATTAAAGGTTTCATCCAAATCTCTGCTGTCAATGAGGTGATGGGGAACAAGACGTCTCTCTTCGAGTGTTACCTTTGCGGTCCCAATGTCCATGCCTCGATAAACTTGCATCGAATCGGCTGAAATAATCTCCCCACCAATTGCTTGTGCGATTAAAAGAGCTAAGTGAGACTTGCCAACTGCAGTTGGCCCTGCAAGAATAATGATTTTTTTTCTTTTTAAAGATAGAGGATTTTTCTCCTTTTCAGGCATTGGAAAGCGGGAAACCACAATCCGCTGCTCACTGTCAAAAATCATTCCAGAAGACGATTCCACGTTACTCCGAATAAGGCCTTACACTTAGCTAAGTGCTAAGCTCTTGAGCGCCTCTTGCTCATTTGGATAGATCCTCAAGATCCTTTCAAAGCCTGCAATCCTAATAATTTCCATAACATCGTCACTCAAGTTATAGAATAAAAGAGCCCCTTGATTAGCCTTTAATTTCTTGGTAGCTGACAGAAACAACCGCATCCCAGCGCTGCTTAAATAATCAACTTGAACAAAATCAAGAAGAATATTTCGTTGCCCGGTTTCAAACAGATGATTAATCTCTCTTTCTAATGAGGTTGATGTAACCGCATCGATCCTGCCCTCTAAGCGCAAGATGCACTTGTCTCCACCTTCTTCGACAACAATGTTCAATCCAATGGCCATTTTTCCTCCACTCTCTTTTGAGTGGAGCCTATCAAATAGGATTTTTCATCAAAACAAAAATCGTATGATTAATGAACAAGTTCAAGCCGAACGCGTCTACCAAAACGAGCCCCTACCGTCATCGCAATGGTACGTAGAGATTTAATCGTTCTCCCCTGACGGCCGACAACTTTGGAAACATCATCAGACGAAACGCGGATTTCGACGATCGTGCCCTGCTGCCCATCAATCACTTGGACATCTACAGATTCAGGTTGATCCACTAAGTTCTTAATCAAATAAGCGATAAAGTCTTTCATAATCAAAACTTGGGTTAAAAAGTGTTTCCGCGCGGAGTATATACTGCGTCCACTTGAAAGTTAGACAAATTTCGGCCTCAGCATCTCCCCTTTTCTATTCGTTTCCATCGACCCTGTGCTAGCACAGGGCCTGCTTCAACGAATAAAAAATGGAAGCGCTGAGTTTGAAATTTGTCTAACTTTCAAGTGGACGCAGTATATCCAGGCATTGGAATTTGCGTCTAGTAGTCTGTAAATAAAGTTCCTGGTGCTAGTTTTCGCGTAGCTCGAGTCTCTCATTTTTCCTAACAACCCATTTCCTTATCTATTAGCCCCTTCGAAATCAATTGCAATTTCACAATCAAATAGCGATTTTAATTTAATTTAATTTCATGTAGAATGACTATTAAAAGAGAATCATCTTACAGTCGATCAAGAGATATCGATTCTTTTATGTAAATACTTTAAAATCAGCTTGTTAAGGAGAATTTAAGCGTGGAGAACATAGGAAGAGAGTTCCAAGCTCCTCTATCGCCAATAATGGATGGGCTCATCAGCACCTCCATCCCTAATTCCTCCTCCCTTTACGGGAGTACGCTGGCCGAGAACATTTCTTGCTTTTATGCTTGGTATTTGGCCTGGGATAGAGCCCCCAGCGTCCATGCTGAACATTATCAGCTGCTCTCTCAAATTAACCGGATTGCATGCGTATGTATGCAAGGGGGGGCATTTCTTGCCGATAACGAAGAGAAGCTCGCCCTTGAATCTTTAAACGACTTAAAAAGTGGCCTCTTCGACGGAACAGTTCAACAACGTGAAATTCCCGATTATTTAAGGCGGATGATCAGCGATCTTACCTTTGTCAATCACAAAGCAAGGCTCGTATCCCATACGACTGAACTAGAATATAGATTGTGTATTCATCCCCCTGAACATCAAGACCCTGAGATTACAGAAACCATGCGTTTATTATTGAATCAGATCATCCATGGGATCACGCCTACGCTTCAAGATCGGGACGCCCAGGCGATCGATCAAGAGATTGCCCAAATTCTCAAAAACCTCTCTTTATCACCTGATGCTCATCGCACAATCCATCAATCCATTTTAAAATGGATGTCAGGATGAACTCTTTTGTTCATCAATAAATGCAAGGTTCTGAATCCTAAGATCGATGATTTTAGGCTTTGCAAAAGAGGGATCGTCTGCCTTTAGTAAAGATGGAATTGACGCCCGTTCCTCAATTAGCAACTGGGAACGCAACGAGAGATAATTGCCAAGATCTTTAGAGTAATTTTGAGTACTCAGACGAAGGATTTTAGGAAATACATATTCCAGAACCCGTCCTTCTTGCTGCAGCAGAACTTTATCCTCCACAAGCACGACAATCTCTCGACTTCCGTAACTCTCAGCAAAAGCCCGGGAAACATCAATCCGTTTTACCAGGAAAAGGTCCCTAATCTGAGGATCTGAAAAGAGAGCAATCAGATGAAGAGCCAGATCGACATCCTTTCCTTTAAGAGGGACTCCCCACTGGAACACAGAACACTTTGAATCTCTTTCAGATTCCCTAAAGGAAGGCAATCCAAGGTATATTTCTGGCAATACTTTCGGTGTCAGGAAAGGACGAAGGGGAAAAGGATATCCTTCTTTATCAATGACAATATTCTCATAATCATACAATTGAGCAATAGGCTGGCGAATCGTATAATCAACGTAAAGAGTACTCGGAGCAATGAGTTTAAGCTCAGCGCTTTCAATCAAGGGAGAACTCATCAAATTTTCCCGAGCTTTTTTAAGATCAAATGTCAAAGCATTCGGAGGAAGATCTGAGGAAATCCCCATTAACTGAGCCAGATATTCAGTTTTAAGAGCTTGCTTTTGAGGGCCTGTTTGTACAAGAGTGCGCATGAGATAGCGAGGATCGCAGGCTTTATGATACTCATGTGCAAAATAAGCTTTAAACCCTAAGTGAGCGCTTACTGAAACCACAAATGCAGACCCCACAATCCATGCGAGCGCATGAGTCAATGGTAACATCACGGGCTGTTTCCGTTTCAGCCTCATGTCGACAACTGGTTTAAGAGTTCAGGTCCTAATTTCGTAATATCTCCAGCTCCCATCGTAATGAACACATCTTGGGGTCGTAGAAATTGTGCCGCAAATTCTAAACAGTCTGATCGAGGGACATAATGCAATTCAACAGATGAACTATCACTAATTTTTGTATAGAGAGCTTCTGTAGTAACCCCTTCTAGAGAAGATTCCCCCGCAGCATAAATATCAGTGAGGAGCACGACAGATGCTGGTTCAAACGCTGGACCAAATTCTGCCATACAGTCACGCGTGCGTGTAAATCGATGGGGTTGAAAAGCTACAACGAGACGTCTGTGCCCAATTGCATGTTTCATTGCATGCAATGTCGCAAAAATCTCTGCAGGGTGATGCGCATAATCGTCATAGATCAAAATGTCATTGATTTCCCCTTTTTTATCCATTCTTCGATTAACCCCTCGAAAACTTAAAAAAGCGGCACGCAAACGATCTTCTGGGATATTCAATAACAGACCCATACCAAACACAGCTGCTGCGTTAAGCACATTGTGTCCACCAATCTGAGGGATTTCAATACCTGTAAAAGACTGACCCCGAACATTCAAATCAAAGACATTTTTCCAACCCACTTGCTGATAATTCTCAATAAAGAGATCATTATCATCATCAAATCCGTAACTCATCCCCTTTAACTCTAACTTGCGCAGTTCGTCATCATCTCCACACCAAAGAAGATGTTCCGGAGAGGTCACCAACTGAGCAAACTGCCGATATCCTGCAATCAGCGCATCTGTTGTTTTCCAATAGTCAAGATGATCATTGTCTATATTTGTAATGATTGCTCCAAACGGGCGATATTTTAAAAACGATCCATCACTCTCGTCAGCCTCAGCAACAAAATACGGCCCTGTACCATTTCCCCCATTGACTCCCAAACTACACACTATCCCTCCAATTGCAAAAGCGGGACACAAGTGTGTTGCACACAGCACATGAGCTAAAAGCGATGAAGTGGTTGTTTTGCCGTGAGTTCCCGTTACAAGCAAAGGAGCGTATCCTTCCATAAGCTCTCGTAAGAGATCGGAGCGATGGATTAAATCAAACCCATTTTTTTTAGCTATTTGAAACTCGGGATTTTGATCATTTACTGCAGTACTGTAGATGACGCGTGGCGCATCTTGAATCGCGCTCTCAGAATGACCAAATGAAATATCAGCGCCTTGACTAATTAGCTGATCCGTAATGACAGAAGGAGCTAAATCACTTCCACTTACTTTCATCCCTCTTTGAAGCAGAATCCTCGCAAGGGCGCTCATTCCGATCCCCCCAATTCCAATAAAATGATATTTTTTCCTAACGGGATTCACTGAGCTTGTAGCGTCTGGCAAATGAGCTGACATAAAGGTTCCTTCAGTTGTCGTGATTGATAGTCATGCAAAGCCTGCTTCATTTGAGCATATTGAGTCTGCCCATCATCTAAAAATGAAATTAATGCCCCTTTTAACTGTTCTTGCGTCATCTCACTTTCTCGAAAATGAAGGGAGGCTTTGACCTCGTTTGTTAAAAATTCAGCATTTTTATGCTGATGATCATCGGTTGCATGGGGAAATGGAATTAAAATTGACGGAAGGTGATAAGCAATGAGTTCTGCCACAGTCGCAGCTCCTGCCCGTGCAACGACAAGCGAGGCGGCAGTATAGCTCAAGTCCATGCGCGTTTCAAAATCTTTAATACAGACACCCATCCCTGATTCTGCATAATGCGCGCGCGCCTTATCTGCAGCAAGTGAAGATCCTGCAAGATGGATCACCTGAAACAGATACCCTAGCCCAAAGAGGTCGGTCGCAGACTTAGCAAACATCTCATTAAGTGTTGCAGCTCCTTGAGAGCCTCCAAAAACAACAATGGTAAACACTCCTTCAGATAAACCAAAATATCTCCGAGCTTCTTGAGGTGTTAAAGAGGTCCCCTTTTGATGCACAGGCATTTGGGCATCGACAACGTTTCCTTGGAGGTGTTCTGCTGCCTTGGGGAAATAGACAGCAGTAAATAACGCGCTCTTGGAAAACAGGCGATTGACCTTTCCAGGAAGGGCATTCGATTCGAAAAGAACGTAAGGAATTTTTTTTATGCGCGCTGCGCAAAGAACAGAAAAGGAGTGAAAGCTCCCAAATCCAACAATCAGATCAGGGGCCTCACCCTTTAAAACTGCACATCCTTGGCAAATTCCCTTGCATAAACACAAGAGCGCTTGAATCACTGCTTTGATACTTCGTCGAAAAGGAGTGGCGCTGGGTACATCAAAAAAACGAAATTGATCCCGATTGAAATATCGATTCCCACTTAAATGGGCTCCTGCAAAGACCACATCACACCCTTTAGCTTGAAGCTCTTTTGCCAAAGCTTGAGCTGGAAACAAATGGCCACCTGTTCCTCCAGCAGCAATCATCACTTTTTTATTCATATCTTCCTTTGCACAACGCCCCGTTTCACATATCCAATATTGAGAATCACACACAGAGCCATCATGTTGGCAAGAAGTGAAGAACCTCCTTGGCTAAAAAAAGGCAAATTGGTTCCCTTACTCGGAAGAAGCCCTGAGACTACCCCCAAATTTAAGAAAGCCTGGAAGCAAATTAAAAACGTAAAAATGGCAGCAATGTAAAATCCATGAGGAGTCTCTGCTCGATTCGCAATGCTAAATCCACAAAACCCAATAAACATATAAAGAAAAATTAATGCTGTCATCCCTACAAATCCAAATTCTTCCGCAAAAATTGCAGCAATATAATCACTGCGCGCTTCTGGAAGATATTCGAGCTTTTGTAAACTCTCTCCAAGCCCCTTTCCCCATATTTGCCCGGATCCTGCAGCAATCTTTGCTTGGTAAGGTTGATGCCCCTTTCCCTTAAGATCATATTCAGGATGCAAATAGATTTGAATGCGGTCGGATACATGGCTCATTTGAGAGGCCACAGCTCCCCCACATAAACACAGAATCAATAAAGGAAGAGCCCAATAAATCCACTTAAGACGCGTCATTACAAAAGCAACCACTAATGTCATCAATATAATTGCGACAGTTCCATTATCAGGTTCAAATAAAATTAACGCAGTCGGGACAGCAACTTTAGCAAGTAGCTTTAAGAATGATTTCAAATCAAGCGATCTAGAAAGCCCGCTTGCAACATGGATGTAATACAATGGAATGAGGTATTTGACAAATTCAGAAGGTTGAAATGAATTTCCAAACACATTAATCCAGCGCCTAGCGCCATTAATGTGCTGACCAATGCCGGGAATGAATACCAGAATCAATAAGCAGGTTGCAACGCCTAAGAGGGGTCCACTGAGCTTGATGAGGTTCTGATAACCTAAAAACCAAAGCCCCACACAGCCAACCCCTCCAACTAGAGCATAAAGAAGCTGCTTGATCAATGCATGATGCGTGCTACGATCTAAAAAGCGGTCAAGTACTTCCGCAGACGTCGTATTAAACACCATGACAAGACCCATGGCAAAGAGCAAGACCACCGATAAAAAAAGAAGCGTGCACAAACGATTCACAATGGTCCCCAACATCAACGGATACGGAGTTGATCACCTGGTTTTAATCGCCGCGCTTTTTCCTCATTTAAATCATTTAATTTAAGAAGCTCATCAACCTTCAGATGATTCTTAACCGCAATCGTCCAAGGATTATCCCCGTTTTTCACGGTATAATACTTCGGAGCCTCTTGATTTACTGCAGGAACTGAAGGAGCAGCAACGGCCATTCCTTGAGATGCACTCACAGGGATTTTTAACACTTGACCAATCCGCAAGTTAGTCGTTGTTAAATGATTTAACTTCATAAGTTGATCCACTGTACACTGATTGTGACGTGCAATCTTTTCAAGAACATCTCCTTTTTTCACGCGATGTTCAACCACTTCATTGGAGTGCGCCGGCTTTGAGGTAGCGAGGGAAGATGCAGCAGCGGGGAGCACTTCAGCAGGAGCCACAAAATTAAGCTCTTCAACAAATGGCTTTGCAACACTCGGAGTTGCAGCTACAACCACAGGTTCCGATTTTGGAGGTGTCATTAGAGCGGGTTGTGGTGACTGGTATTGACTTAAAGCGACATCAACTTCATCCCCAATCGCTGTGACTTTAGATTGCGACGGTGTCACAGACGCCACCTGCTGAGTAATCGGTTTAGGCGCTGCCACCATCTCTTCTACAGGGGAACCCGATTTTAATGCGCTTGCAAATAAAACAATTACAAGCCCTGCATTAATTAAAACTGCAACAATAATCGTATCTCGTCGGCTCATTTTTTATTCCCTCTTTTTCAAATTACCCACAATACGCTGAAATTCTTCTCCCCGATGAACATAATCGCGAAATTGATCAAAACTGGAGCATCCTGGCGATAATAGCACGCAATCCCCTGCTTTAGCACTATCTTGCGCCTTTTGAAGTGCTTCGTCAAGAGTCTTCACACGATCAACGATAAAGTAAGGAGATAGTTCACTCTCAATTTTAAAAGCCGCCTCTCCAAAAGCGATCAAACGTTTAACAGAGTTAGAAAACGGCTCTTTCCATGCCAAATAAGAAGCTCCCTTGTCCACCCCTCCAACAATCAATATCACAGGACCTGGCATCACTTTAACTGCCTGAATCACGGCATCGAGATTCGTTCCCTTGCTATCATCAAAAAATTTTATCCCGTTAATTTCATCTATAAACTCAATCCGATGAGGAGGTTTAGAAAAGGAATCTAATCCCTTTTGAAATTGCTCTCTAGTCACTCCAAACGATTGACAAAGCAACCAAGCCGCCTCCTCATTTTCTTGTTCGTGCGATCTTCTCTGAACAGCGAACAGATGAAACTCCGGCAAGAGGCACTCATGCCACTCCTCTGCAGCTCTGGCTTGCACATAGAAAATACCCTTGGGCTTCAGACAATTCTGTAAACGGCATTTAGCCTGGACATAGGGCAACATCTCCCCATACCGATCCAAGTGATCAGGAGTCACATTTAACAACACAGCGGCATCAAAGACTTGAGCAGATAAGGTCTCTAGCTGATAAGAACTCAGCTCAACCACGGCAACCTCAGAGGGATCTGGATGAAGCACATAAGTGGCGAGAGGATCCCCAACATTTCCTAAAGCCCTCGCTTTAATCCCCGCTTGATTTAAAATATGTGCAACTAAAAGGGTGACTGTCGTTTTTCCATTCGTTCCTGTGATTGCAACAGCTGGTTGGTTAAAGGAACGCAGCGCTAATTCTGCCTCGCCAATCACTTCAATCTCCCGCTTGAGAGCTTCTTGATACATCAAATCAGATGGAGGAACTCCAGGAGAGGCGACAATGAGTGAAATCAGAGACCAATCAAATGGTGGCGGCTCTGCTAATTTTTGGTCAATTCCTATCACCTCATAGCCTTGCTGCTTAAGCAGCAAGGCTGCTGCAAGCCCACTTTTTCCAAGACCTAAGACAAGCGCCTGTTTCATAAAAAAACCTATTGAAACTTCAAAGAGGCGATTCCGATAATTGCTAAGATTAAACTAATGATCCAAAAACGGATGACAATCTTTGTTTCCGGCAAGCCTTTATATTCAAAATGATGGTGTAAAGGAGTGCATAAAAAGATTCTCTTTTTATTGCGAAATTTATAGCTTCCCACTTGCAAAATTACTGACAGTGTTTCTGCGACAAAGACCCCTCCGACAAGAGCTAAAAGAACCTCTCTTCTTAAAAGCACCGCACATACGCCAATAATCCCACCCAAAGCCAAAGAACCCGTATCCCCCATAAACACTTGTGCAGGGTGACCATTGTACCACAAAAAACCCAAACAAGCGCCCATCAGAGCAAACAAGTAAATCGCAATCTCTCCACTCTCTTCGATGTATAAAATATGCAAATATCTAGCCATCTCAATATTGTTCGATAAAAAGGCAAAAAGGGCGAGCACGGCTGCCACCATCACCAAACATCCCGAAGCAAGCCCATCGAGACCATCGGTCAAATTAACCGCATTAGATGTCCCGGTTACAATAAAAACGGAAAACAACGCAGCTAAAATAATCCCAGCTCCAGTAGCAATGATGACAGGATCTTTATAAAAGGGGGCAAAATACCGCGCCATCATCTGCTGAGAATTTAATCCAACTCCCACAACATCCGATCTTCCTTCAGCATTTTTTACAACGACAATCTGCTCTTTTGCAACGGGAGGAGGGAACCATTTGCCCGTGTGGATTGCCTGATTAATGCTGGGACAATATAAATAGAGGGCAATCAATCCCCCCAAGAGGATTTGAAGCAATAATTTCTTCTTTCCGCTTAACCCTTTTGAATTTTTGAACTTCATCTTCAGGTAATCATCAACCCCGCCAAGAAGCCCCAGCCAGACGGTTGTCACAGCTAAAATCAACGTATAACTCGACTTCAAATCCATCCAAATGAACAAAGATAACAACATTGAAAACAGAATCAAAATTCCCCCCATCGTGGGAGTCTCTTTTTTCTTCTCATGCAATTTAATCAGAGCAGGGCAATCCTCGACTCGGATCGACTGGCCAGTTTTCAACTCAAAGAGTTTCCGAATCACCCGAGGACCCAATAAAATGGTGCAAAGCAAAGAGGTAAGCGCCGCCAACATCATCCGCGTCGATGAATTTGTAAATGCTGTCGGCAGTTTAAGCCCAATAGTTGCTAACAATTGCTCAAAAAACAGTATCACAGCGGCTGCTAGGGGGTGGAGTGTTTTTGCGAAGTCAAGCCCATCTTAGCGAGAATCAAAAAAATGGAAAACAAAAAAAACAGACGAGTGATACCGAAACAACCTGAAGAACCGGTTTTTAACCGCATCGGAGTATCCTTAAGAATTTGAATTCTTAAGGACACTCCATGTCCAAAAGCCGATTCTTTAACTTAATCCAAGATCTTCCACAACTGCATGGAATTTGAGCCTTTTAACAACACCACATCTCCTGGCTCTGCAAGGGCAAAGACCCGTTTTTTTAATTCCTCTAAGCAAGTAAAATGCTCACCTGGTTTATCCGCTTGACAAAACATCTGCGCAATCACCCAAGTGGCATTGCCAAAACAAAGCGCATGGTCAACATGATGCAAAGCAACCTCTCCCACTTCTCGATGACCCGATTCCTCAAATCTTCCAAGCTCGCGCATCTCCCCAATCACTGCGATCACTCTGCGATGAGATAAAGGCTTCGGTAGATTCATTAACGCAGCTTTCATCGACGTTGGATTGGCATTATAGGAATCATTGATGAATGTGATCCCAAGACGTTCGATGGTTTCGAACCTCTTTTCATAGACTTTAAGTTTAGCTGCACGCTCAAAGATCATTTCCCAGCTCAGTCCATAATACCGAGCAACGGTAGCAGCCCCTAAAAAATTCTCGCACAAATGGGTCGCAGCAAAAGGCAATGAAAACCATACTGTAGACTCTCCATTCTCGATGATCTGAAATTTCTCTCCTTGTTTTACAAGTCGATACCCTCCCCCATCCCATCCATAAATCACCTTCGGACAATTTCCTGATTGGGCAACTCCATCGAACTCTGCCGCCTGTACATTGATAAAACCGACTTGAGTGCACGGATGCTGCAAGATCTCCCCCTTCGCCCTTGCAATCGCGCTTAAGCCCTCAGGAAAATACGCCGCATGAGCCAGAGCAATTTTCGTAATCACGGCAACATCTGGAGGAATCATGTCGATCAATCTTAATAAATTCCCAGGCTCGCTCATCGACATCTCCACAACGCAGATCTCCTCATCAGCCAATTGATTCAAAATAAACAATGGCAATCCTATTTGCGAGTTCATATTGCCAGGGGTTCTTGCAGTCCTGAATCGAGAAGACAGTAAATCAGCGATAAATTCCTTGGTGGTTGTCTTCCCAACAGATCCAGTAACCCCGATGACCTTGCAAGACCGTTTTTCCATAGCAGCTTTTGCAATAACCTGAAGTGTTACAAGGACATCATCTACAGGAAACAAAACCATTCCAAAGTCTTCTCCCACGTACTCCTTAGACACCACCGCAGCACAAGCTCCTCGCGCAGCAACTTCCTTCAAGTGAGCATGCCCATCACTCCTCTCTCCTTTGAGCGCAAAAAACACATCATTAGCTGCTACTTGCCGACTGTCGTGTTGAAAGGAGCGGATGAGGGTAGCGCTCGAATGGCAAATACCAAGCCAGGAAGCTAACGTTTGAAGAGAATATTGATTCATCTGAATATGATCCCTTAAGTTTAATAACAGGATATAGCCACAACTCTCATTGAAGTCAAACTGACAGCAATTCACATCAACCTTGCAACGAAAATAAAAATTTCCTAGTATCCATCTTTTTTTTAATAAAAAGGTAAACCATGCTCAAGTTCCTTCTGACTTTTCTGATATGCTTCTCTTCTGTAAGAGCTGATTGGGACCAACTCTTTTTTGAAAATGAAGATCCCACTCTCTACCACCACGTCAACGTCATCACAGGAAACCTAAACCTCTCCTATCAAGACGGCGTTATTCAAGGAGCCAAATCGCTTCCTATAATGCGCACGTATTCAAGTGCAGGAG
>CAYWSY010000060.1:8897-12451 GCA_964461105.1 uncultured bacterium | reverse complement strand
ATTTGTAGAAAGAGCTGTTGCAAGAGCCTCTGCCCCCTTATCGCTGATCCGGTTATCCCCCAGATCAAGGTGTCTAAGAGTGGTATTTGTAGAAAGAGCTGTTGCAAGAGCCTCTGCCCCCTTATCGCTGATCCGGTTATCCCCCAGATCAAGGTGTCTAAGAGTGGTATTTGTAGAAAGAGCTGTTGCAAGAGCCTCTGCCCCCTTATCGCTGATCCGGTTATCCCCCAGATTAAGGTGTGTAAGAGTGGTATTTGTAGAAAGAGCTGTTGCAAGAGCCCCTGCCCCCTCAGCGCTGATCCGGTTATCCCCCAGATTAAGATGTGTAAGAGTGGTATTTTCAGCAAGAGCTGTTGCAATTGCCTTAATGCCAGCATCCGTTAACCCCCAATTATACAAATTAAGCTCAGCGATGGAGTTTGATCGAAGTTGTTCAACAACAACCCTTACTTTTTCGGGAAGTTGTGGTGGAGCATCCGCCAGGCTTGAGGGGTTCGCTCTTAAATTTGTTAAACTAATTGATGCTGCCATAAAAAATCTCCTTATTAGCAAGCTTGTTTAATATTAAGAAGGATTGTATCATTTGTTTTAAGAAAAGTCAACGTTTTTTTTCAAAAGCAAAACCTTCTAATGCAATTACTTACGTTAATTAACATAATTAATAATTACATTTTTTATTAAAAAACGAGTGGAATTAGACGGTGAGTTGAGCACTATGAACCTATCCTCCTAGAGACCCTTACTCCTTGGCTGCAAAGTACTCATCAAGATTCCCATCAGTGATGCACAACTCCCTTCTCTTCAAACGCGATGATTCGATTGGCAGCATCATTGATGAGGTCTTAGTCGTGTGGCTGGCCAATGAGTACTGTTCCCTTAAAGTCTTGGAGCGCCCATGAGAGCACTGAGACGGCTTCGAGATCGAAGTGGTTGTTTGGCTCGTCGAGAAGCAGGATGTTGTAATGGTGTGTTTCTTTTTCAGATTAGAAGAAGGCGTTTTCTTACAGAAAACTAAGAACTTAGAAAGTGAGAAAAATGTAGAGACATCGTCATTTCTGAAAATGTCTCTGGCGATATGCCGAGGACTGGACTCGAACCAGCACTCTATTGCTAGAAGAAGATTTTGAATCTACCGCGTCTACCAATTCCGCCACATCGGCATAAAATGGAATGGCAATCATACTCTAATCAAATGAAATTGCGCAACTTCAAAAAGTTAATACCTGCGGAAACAGCGAAAAGCCTTTTCCCAAGAACAGATCACCTTCTCATCCGTTTCCCGATCATGGCGCACTTGAATACTGAGGTAAGGATAGGGATGCCGATTATCAAAATCCCGTCCTTCATGCTTCTTGTAGAGTTTGATGAGGATCTCCTTGTTGTACCAAGGAGGAGTGGAGACGTTAAGATTCCCCAGTTCAAGACGCAGAAATGGGTCTTTTGCTGCAATGGGATGCTCCTTGTAGTAATCCATTAAGAGCTGAATCACTTCTTCGGGACGCTGCTCCCACCCTTGCACGTAAAAGTCCACTTCAGCGCCAATCATATGTTTTGAATTCTGATTGTACGTTGAATGATCAGCATAAGCATTGTGAACAGGACACCGATGGCCGCAAGTAATGACAACTTTGGATTGTGTTTTCTCTTGGACGTAGTTAAGCAAATCAATCAGGATCGGATAGACAACTTCTTTATCCCCTTTCATGGGAAGGCTATGCTTTAAAAACCCTCCACAATCAAAATAGCTTACAGGACGGGAAGGGTCTTTGTAATCGGCATGATGGGGGTTAGAACTACTTCCCTTACAACGAAAAAACTCCTTGGTGATTTTTGGATGCTGCCCCTGATAGGAGGCTTCCCAAGGATATCGCTCGCGAACGCGCTGTACTGGAGTTGCAATCACATACGTCTCATCATCATGCGTGCGCAAGATGAATTCCCCTTTGGCATTCATCCGGCGGAGCTTTTCTTGCTCTGATTGCTCCAACCCTGAACATCCTGAAAGGGAAAGGGTTGCAAGAAGAAGAAGCCAAAATGAGATAAACACTTTCGTTAAACTCGCCTTTTCCTATAATCCGCAATAGGGAGGGGGGTGCAACACAATTGGTGTTGGCAATTCCCTTATCTTAAGAATAAAGCTACAACAGCGTGGCAAAGCCGTCAACCAAAAGGACACCCCTATTTTATGGCCTTGGAAAAAGTGCTCGTTATTGAAGAAGATCCCTCGGTCTTACAAGCCTTATCAGACGGACTTGCATCGAAGGATTTGGAGATCACGCGCGCAGATCAAGGCTCCGTAGCGCTTGCCATGATCCGCCAGCACCCTTTTGATCTGATTTTTTGCTCGATCAAGCTGCAAGAGCTCTCAAGTCTTGAAATCTTGATCCAAGCCAAGTTGCGCAATCCTCAAACTATTGTTATTTTTACCACTGCCTTTGCACATGTGGAACTTGCTATTGAAGCGATGCGACAAGGGGCGTTTAATTATCTCATCAAGCCGTTTTCCCAAGAAACCATCGAAGCGATGATTGGAAAAGCGCAGGAACATGCGTCTCTCCTCGAAGAAAACCGGTTCCTGCGGCAAGAGATCTCAACACAGCATGGTCTCAAGGAGCAACTCATTGCTCAAAGCGATCTGATGAAGAAGATTCTGTTAGACGTAGAAAAAATCGCACAGAGCAATGCGAGTGTCTTCATTAGCGGAGAGTCGGGAACGGGAAAAGAGGTGATCGCCCATGCCATCCACTTTTCATCAGGTAGGGCTCAACTGCCGTTTATTAAAGTGAACTGCGCGGCCATCCCAGCTCCCCTTCTCGAGTCTGAGTTTTTCGGCCACGAAAAAGGGTCTTTTACAGGGGCTATCAACAAGCGCCTAGGCAGATTCGAACTGGCTGACAAGGGAACTCTCCTCCTCGATGAGATTTCAGAGATCCCGTTAGAATTGCAACCCAAGCTGCTGCGAGCGATCCAAGAGATGGAATTTGAGCGTGTAGGGGGATCCAGATGCATTTCCGTTGATGTGCGTTTCATTTCAACCTCAAACCGATGCATGAAGGAAGCGGTGGAACAGAAAATTTTCAGAGAAGACCTCTATTATCGCCTCAATGTCGTTCCTATCCACCTTCCCCCGTTGCGCGAGCGCACGGAAGATATCCTGCCTCTTGCGGAATATTTTTTGGAAAGGCTCTGTCTTGAAAACAAAAAAGCGCGCAAACAGCTCTCTAAAGAAGCCTCAGAAAAACTACTTGCCTACCATTGGCCCGGCAACATCCGCGAACTTGCCAACGTGATTGAACGCAGCATTGTCATGACCCCCTCCGAGGTCATTACACCCGATCTGGTCGCCCTTGACCTGCAGGCCCCGACGTTGGTCTCAACACCAGATCCTGCATATCCTGTGGGGATTACTTTAGCAGAGATGGAAAAACGGCTCATCCTTCAAACATTAGCCGCGCATCACAACAATCGAACTCGCGCAGCCGAAACTCTCGGCATCAGTATCCGCACATTGCGCAATAAGCTCAATTTATACTCCTTAGGGTGCCTTTGAACCG
>CAYWSY010000060.1:0-8887 GCA_964461105.1 uncultured bacterium | reverse complement strand
TTTAATTTAACAAAGTATCATATTTCGTATAATTTTTTACTTTAAAACTAACACCCGCCACTACTATATACGCGGCTCAATTGTAATCAAACTGCTACTTCCATTCGAACGCAGCTAAAATCATCCACGCCGTGAGGATTTTGACCCGTTGGATCAAGAGGTTTTATGGGCTGCGCTTCTCCTCTTGGTGATGGAAGTGCAGAAAGCTGGGACTCTGATCCCACAAAGGCATACATTGGTTCTACTAATTGGGCAAACAGAGATTCAGGGTCTTCCGCACTGATTACAGCTAGAGTAAGGCGTCGTAAATCAGTAAAATCAGTCACTCCATCCGTTTGCACAGAGACGATATCCCCAGGAGCAACTCTTCCTAAACTGATTGCCATGTCAGTTTTATCTCCCAAATTCCCCCCAAATCCTGTCGAGTCTTTCATTTCCCAATCAATTCTTGTAGGTTGACCTGAAGAAGCAATCAAACAGCTCGCATCTGAGGACTGAAGGCGCAACAAAAAAGGACCATTCTTCGTCTGAATGACTTTAGCAAACGCTAACGCAGGACCAGAAATCCCTTTTTCTGCAGAAGGGTTCATCGCATTGAAGGTTGCTTCAAAGGTAATCTGAAGATTCCTCACCAACCTATTCTCATCTGTTTCTGGAAACCACTGAGTTTCCGACCTAGCTTCTAGCCGCTGCTTAGCAGTTGGGCTGATTAATGGTTGAATGGTTTCTTTTCCTCCATAAATCGCTGCACGCAATTCGAGCACTTTAGAATAATTTTTATCGCGAATCGCCTCGTAAAAACTTAAGATAATCCTATTTTCTTCAATTCTCGTTAGAGTCCCAAAAAAACTACTAAGGCTCTCAGCTTCAGGTTCATCTGTAAGTGCCTTAAGACGGGCGCGAGTTCCTTGGATTGCATAGACTAATTGCTCTCCATCCAGATTACCAAATAGCAGTTCCACATCTGCAACTGTCATCTCTTGGGATATATCCACAAATCGGGCAATTAAAGGTTTGACAGAATCCGATTGCCTTTTTTTCACCTCTTGCGCGAGTCGCGCATCTTCCGAGCTCACCTCATTCATCTGGTATCTCAAAGGCTCCAGTTCACGCCTCAGATACGCTTCTGCATAGTTTTCAAATTGTTTGTCTGTGATCCCTGGCGTATGAGCGTAATAAGCTTGCAACTCTTCCCCACAGCGATCGAACGTATTAAATATCTTCTCATATAAAGGAAAATGGCGCGCAGGTAATTCAGGGCGTCCGTGAGAGGGTCCATCCACCACTCCAATCGTTCCCTTTCCCTTAACCCCAACCCAATCATTGCAACACGGATTTCCACTTAAGGATCCTTTCTCATCTGTCAGCGTCACACCTTGATAGAGCCCCCCACGAATAGCAACGATCTTTCTGGCATGCTTAGATTCAGGTCTTAATTCTGCTAAAACCTCTAACGTTGGAACAGATTGAGAAATACGCGCTGAAATCCTGCCCCTTGCTCTACGAAACACTCCACTAGCCCCACTTACAAAAAGCTTTTCCACAAATTGCACAAAAGGAGTTAATGCCTCACATGACTCTCTTGTCAGGTTTTGTTGGGAGAGCCATCTGCACACTTCTTTGGGATCATAGATATAGTAGATCCCATCACATGTTCCTTGCCCACGTTCTAACACCTTCCGTTTCTCACCTATAATGACTTCTTTAGGACAGCAACAGAGCTCCATTTTGTTCTTGGCATCGATTCTTAAATACAAGACAGGTTCTCCTGGCGGGCCACGGTCTGGGTGCAAAATCTGATTCCAAGTGATCATCGATTGCTCTACATCCTGATTTAGATGTTCTCCTGGAAAAGCCGATTCAAATTGAACATGAGGTGGAATCATTGTGATTCCCGAAGAAGAAGAAGAAGAAGAAGAAGAAGAGGAGGAAGAGGCCGCTGCTTGAGTAGAAGAACTGGGCTGCGCTCCCGCAGAAGGGATCGTGTCAAAAGCATGCGAGCCGACTGCAGAAGACAGCACTCGGTGTCCGCTTACTCCAAATACTCGAACAGAAGCAGTCCTCGTTCGTGCGGAGGATGACCCAGGCTCCGATTCAATAGGAACAATCTGATGACGGGGTGATGGAGGCGAGCCTCCAACAGAACTTGAACCTGCAGCCATGTTTTATTCTCCATAACAGATCTTTCTTCCATCAAATAAAACATAAAAACAAATTAATCAACTGATTAAATGAGCAGCAACCAATTCCCTTTTCTTTTTAATCATCATTTCAAGTCGTTCCCATTTCACAATTAATCGCTCAATCAACTTCTCGCGATAGAAGAGCGTGTCGGTCTCCAATGGAAGCGGATAAGATCTGTTTAAAACCTGGTCAATCGCAGGCCCAACTTGAGGGAAAAAGCATGCAAATGCTCTTTCTTCTTCGCAGTTGAGTTGGAGCAAAGTCATCATCCCCGTTGGCAACGATCGTGTCATCAGATCTGAAGAGGAAGCCAGCGCCTTGAGCTCACTTATCATTTCACAGGCGCACTCTTCCAATACCCCCAAGCTGCTCTCTAGCTCCGCGAAGGTAGACTGGATATGTTTAGAGGTGATGTGGGTCATATCAAGAGACTGAATCTCTGCATGCACCCACGAGCGCAAATCATAAGAGATCTGACAGTGCTGCTGGACCGCTTGAGAAAGAGAGCAATTCGGAATCCCTTTAAATCCGAGCCCCTCTTCAGAGACGTTTATGAATTGCGTGTGGGGATGGGCTTTGGCATAATTCGAAATACAGCTTGATTCCATCACCCATTTGACAAGAGTGTAAACCATTTTTCCCTTCACCCCTTTGCGGCGCAGCAGCGTTTCTAACGCCCGTTTTTCTTGGGCCATTTCATGCTTACAGACCCGCGAGCTTGGCATCACCCCTTCCGCGTAACGCTGCATCCCAGTATAGGCAAGATCCACGCCATTTAAAATGATCGGACTGCATCCCATTTCTACGGCAAGTGCAACTGCAAGTGTCGTTACTGAAAAGGCCTCGGGACCTAATTCAGGACCAATCGGCGCTGCGTCTATCTTCATCTCTTGTTCAAAATAGGCCTCGCAAGGGCCTCCGGTTTGCGAGCGCAGATACCCAAAGGGGCCGCTACAAGTTTGAAAGGTCTCTGCTTGCAGGCGAGTTCCATAAAGAAGAGGCATTTCAAATGCAGAAGAAACGCGCAGTCGAGAATACTCTTCAGGATTGGGATCAAATGCCAGCCCTAAATGGGGAATGATCCCCTGATTGCTCAGAGCCGTGATAGTAGAGCCGCCTGCAATAATCAGTGCGCGCTCTTGGAGTGTTTGAAGTAAAGAGATCGAATTGCTAAGCGAAGGGCCTGCACCACAAATGATTGCGGGGACATTTTTGAATTTATTTTTAAGTCCATTTCCTAAAAAAGAACCGGGCCACCGTTTCATATTGGCAAGCACGTTGGAAACTAGATAGTGGGAATAGAGAGTATCTGTGAGCGTTGCATCACTCACGCTACTTTCGCGAAGCAACGTCATGCGGATTTGTTTAAATAGCGATGCTCGAGTCTGTGCGTACTGCGACAGAGCCGCCACTTCGATGCGCTGCGCCGGATAGGTACGGATAAGCGCTTTTAATTGCTCTGGCAATTCTTTTGAATCCTGTATCAAGTGAAGAGACACTTGAGAATCGGAAATGAAATCTAAAGAGGCCTCTAGCTGTGAGAAGGTTGCAATAAGAGACAGATCATCTTCAAGAAAAATCACCATCCGTTCAGGTTTTTCATTAAGCCATGGTTTCAAAGTAGGATAATAGGCTCCAACTCCGACTCCAAAGACGTAGAGAATGTCGACCTGGGCTAAATCTAAAGAAGCTCTCCAAGCAGCCACATCTTCATCACACACCACCTTCTGATAAGGAACCACTTCTCCGTAAATCGAAAGAAACGCGATCTCCGGATACCGCTGCATCCACGCATCAGCTAATCTATTTCCAGCGCAATTTAAGCCCATCCCAATATCCTTTGCGCACAAGTGCACCGCCTGTTTCTTGATAAGTCCGCTCTGTATAAGTTAAATCGGGAGCCCAAGTTCCCTCTAACACCAATTTACCGAAAGGATCCCACTGTTTTTTATCGAAGCGAACCTGCGTATGGTAGACCCATTCTTGTGAGCATTTTCCATCCTGAAAGAACTGATGGTGGATGCCGCTGGGTTGACCTCCGCGATACTCTGCTTCATCGACTAAAATGCCCCGCTCATTCCAGATGAGGTCTTTTCCCTCTCTCACTCCTTCATGATAGTCTGTTTGGCGCTTAAGCTGCCCATTTTCCCAGAACAATTGCACCTGTCCATGAAGTTTTCCTAGCTGATAAGGGATGAGACTTTTGGGAACGCCTGTTTCATAAAAATATTCTTGCAGCCCATCCCACTGACCTTCTTTAAATCGTTGGGTGCTAGCTGGTTTTCCAGAAAGAAAGTAGAAATGCCCTTTTCCGATCCGTTTTCCTTCATTAAAAAACACGCGAGAAAGCACCTCTCCCGTTTCAGAATAAAAATGGGAAGGACCATGAAGTTCCCCCTGCTTATAGAACATCTCAGCTTGAACAAGTCCCTCTTCGTAAAAAAGCTTGCATTGCCCATTTCGTTTTCCTTCATGGGTCAGAAAAGCTGCGCGCAATATACCAATAGAATCGCGCTCAAGAACGAGCAGGATCCCTGAATCACATTCTTGAGGCAACGCTAACTCTTGAGGCAATCGAGGCAAGGTAAAAGGCAAGACCAGATCTAAACCCAACTCTTGATCTTGTAAAATCATTTGATCGTCTATTAGTGCATACGTTTCTAGATTCATGAAAATGCCCCCATATTAGCTTCAACGACCCGTTTAACAAAGAGCAACTGATGCACCATCTCATCGAAAGGATGCTGTGAATTGCGCACAATCGGTCTTTTCCAGACATGCCACAAAGGATCGATAAACTGTGCAAAGGCAGGCTCCATCAACAAATCATGCTGAGCGAGTGCATACTCTCCCGTGTCTACAGGGGAGCGCGGAAACTGTTTTTCCCACAAAGACAACATCTGATCCACTAACTGATCACACTTCTGAAAGCTCGCTTTAAGACGCTCTGTCACTTCAGCTATTTGCTCCAAAGAAATGCCCGATGGGCGTGCTGTGCATATAAGAGCATGTACATCTCCATGTAGATCCCTTTTTTCCTGACAATACTGAATTCCGACCTCGCGAAGAGACGCCCGTTCCATGCCAGGGATCTCAAGCCCCCCTTCTTGAGCATGGATCCAGCGTATTTCCCCCATAGAAGCAATCAGGTCCGATTGCCACTGCGCACTCATCACCCAATCCCGTTTTGAGAGCACTTCATTTCCAAGAATGTCCTTCACAGAAATCCAAGATCCCTCATGCTCCTCCCCTTTCTCTTTGCCTGCATAAACCTGGGTTCCTGGACAGCTCAAATCAACGCCTACAAAAATGATCGGATTGCACCCAAGGTGCGCTGCGATCGCAGCGCATAAATTCACCACAGTCCATCCAGATGCAAATGAAGGATAAGAAATCCCATACTGCTCTTTGATCCATGTTTCAATCGGATAGCTTCCCCCCTCAGCCATCCAAAAAAGCGGTCCGTGTACCCGATCGAGTAAATGGGAGGAAAAACGACTTTGATAAAAATGGGGAACTTCAAACGTCTGCTGCTTCAAAAAACGATCCGTTGGAGGCTCTGGGTCTAAATGAGCACAAAAATGGGGAATCACTAGTGAATCTGAAAGAGCTGTGACTGCAGAGCCTCCGGCAAATACAAGCGCGCGATCTTGAAGCTCTTTTAAGTCAGGCAGAGCCGCATCTAATGAAGGCCCAGCACCACAAATGATCGCAGGAATGTTCTTACACGCGCCCTTAAGCGATTGGCCCAAATACGAGCTGGGAAGTTTATTCTGATTCGCAATCACGTTTTTAAGCACCCGCACTCCAAGATCTTGATAATCGGAAGCAAAAAGATCGATTCCTTGATGGAAAGCCGCCAACTGAGAAAACAGATGCTGCATCTTTTCTGCTTTAAGAGACGCATACGGAGATGCCGCTGCAAAAGAGAATTTAAGAAATAAAAATTCCCAGGCGATTTCTTTAAAAAATTCTTCGTTTTCTTCTTGGTAAAAATAAAGCCGCACCTTGGGATCTTTCCCAAGAGCAGAATCCTTCATTTTCAAGTAACGTTCTTCTTCATCTTCGATAAAGACAAGGTAATGGTTATGTCCTTCATGAAGCCACCCACGCAGCTTCCGATACAATGCCCCATCGGAAACACCGAAAGAAAAAATCACCTCATGTAAAGAGAGCTCTCCCTTCAAGGAATCGAGAACGACTGCTGGTTCCGAAAGTGCGATTGTGGTCATCTATTCACCTGATTAAGAAGTTCAACATAAGAGAGAAGTTTCCTCTCAAAGAGGTATTGATTCTGCTTGGGATCAAAACTCCCAAGCAAGACCTCTTCTGCATTGACAACAGCGATAAAAGGGGATTTGACAAAGTAGTTATAACCCATTACCTGAGCTACTGCCCCTTCGTCTAAAGGCTCTATTTTACATTCGATGAGAACCAGAGGAGCTAAACCCATTCCCCCTTGGCTCTTAGTAAAAGCAACGATATCAACCCGGCGAGAGGGAATCTTAATTCCCTCTCGAGGCGACATACTATCCAACGACCTTTCGACTGCAATCAACTCTTTGGGAAATCCAAGCTGTTGCACCATCCGGCAAACCCACGTCTGCCGAACAATTTCTTCAGGAGTTGCTTTAACCCAACGCCTGCGGATTGCATCATAGATAAGCTGTCTATTCGGGCTTGATGAGCCCATAGTTGCCGTCGGCACGTCGATATAACACCTTTAATTTAAGATCTTCTTGGCATCGGTATACCAAAAAGTGATCTCCGGAAAGATCCATTTTCATCAACGCCTCTTCTGTTGTCAGCGTCTTCAGAGGTTTTACCTCAGAACCAATAATTTTAGGAGACTGGAACTCATCAATCTGCTTCTGCAGCTTTTCCCATTCGATTTCATCATTAATTTCAGCAATTTCATCATATGGTCTTTGAAAGACATTCACTTGCATATCAGTAATCGAAAGACCCTTTTTATGATGATCTTGAATTCGACTTTTATATCTGCGCATTAAGTTCTGTAACCGATCAACCGCCCGATCAATCGAAACATACATATCTGTACTGCTCGCTTGCACCTTAACCTTGGTATGTTCAACCTTCAAGACGATAATGCACACGTGCTCCATCTTTTGAATATCTAATGTCACATGCACATGCATGATATGGTTATGAAAACGCTCTACCTTAGAGAGTTTTTCCCATGCATAGTTTTTCATCGGTTCGGTCACTTCAATATTTCTGCCAATAATATCAATCCGGTAGCCTTGAGCATCCTCTTCGTCAAATTTCTTTTTATCGACCATGGCAAAACCCCTTTTTTCTAAACCATTGAACTCGACTATACGCATTTTGAGGAAAATTGTTCAATCCTCTTTCGACGCACTTCAACGTTTCCCAATTGGCCACATGCCGCCATGATCTTCTGTCCCTTGGTGCCTCTAAGTTGGGTCTGATAACCATGCTCACGCATCCCCTTTAAAAACGCTTCCTTCTGCTCTTCTAAAGGAGGTTGGAATCGATCCCTGCGCTGAGGGTTATAAGGGATCAAATTAACCTTAACTCTGAGCCCTTTCAAATAATTTGCCAGCAAATCCGCATGCTCCAAACCGTCATTTATCCCTCGAATCAACACATACTCAACCAAAATCTCTCTTCTCGGATGCGCGCAATAAGAGAGCATCGCCTGGTAGAGAGCTTGCATATCCCATTGTTTATTAACCGGCATCAGCTTAGAGCGGATCCCATCGGATGGAGCATTGACAGAAACTGCCAAGTTAAGCGCAGGATCTGCATCTTCAATCAACCGATAGATCTCAGCAACCCTGCCGCTTGTCGAAATGGTAATGCGACTAGGGCCAATCCCCATCCCCGCAGGATCTGTCAATACCTTAACCGCCTGCATGACCGCATCATAGTTATCCAGAGGCTCACCCATTCCCATAAACACCAAGTTGCGCACCGCTCGAGACAATCGATATTTTGCATAAAAGACTTGAGCTACAATTTCCTCTGTTGTTAAGTGGCGAATCAACCCCATCTTCCCCGTCTCACAAAACGCACACCCCATCCGACATCCCACCTGAGAAGAGAGGCATATGGTGATGCCCGACTCCATCGGAATTAACACCGACTCACTTTCCAACCCATCTGAAAACTTAAGTAAAAATTTAGCAGTCTCTCCCTCCACAAGCTCCGAAGAGAGCTCAGGCAAAGAAAAGTCAGTAAATGCCACCATCTCTTCAACGAGCTTGAGCGCTTGCGGCTCGATCCGGTCCCATAGAGGTTCCAAATTCCCCTCCCGAAACCACACAGCATAGAGCATCTGGGCATGACGTCTTCCTCTGCCAAGTCTCTTAAAGACTTCATCTGCGTAACTGTTCTGAGTGTGTTTGAAAATTGAAATCGTGTGCATAAAAAAAAGGATGCACCGAACAGGACTTGAACCTGTAACCACCCGGTTCGAAGCCGGGTACTCTATCCGATTGAGCTATCGGTGCTAAAAATACATGGATAAAGCAAATTTAAGCACCAAAGCATAGCGCTTTGAACAGAATAAAACAAGGAAAGAGATTTTACCGGGAATATGTATACCCCTTCCGGTTCAAAGACACCCTAAAGGACTGATTCAAAGCCCCGGGATTGAATTATTTTTCAGGGGGTTGTATTTTATTAAATAATATACCAGGAAAAATAATTAAATAGG